>JBDKFF010000117.1:0-8063 GCA_039798865.1 Bacteroidota bacterium | reverse complement strand
CACACGGATGGGAGAAGACATCGAATTCAGTATTCGCTGTATTTCCTTAGGGTTTAAATCGGGGTTAATTCCAAACGCTTTTATCTACCATAAACGTAGAACAAGTTTCAAACAATTTTATAAGCAGATTCATTTCTTTGGTCGGGCTCGCATCAACATCAGTCGGTTTTTTCCAAAGGAACTGAAGTGGGTTCATTTTTTTCCTGCCTGCTATTTCATCTATTTTTGGAATACGATCTTGCTTAATATACTCTTGCCAACTTTAGGTAACTTATCGTTTATAGGCTTATTAATCTATTGGTTGGCCATTTTTATAGACGCCCTTAGACAAACAAAAAGCCTAAAAGTCAGTCTTTTAGGCTTAATTGCGGCTAATATACAATTGTTGGCCTATGGCCAGGGATTTATCGAAGAGGGTCTCAAAAAACTTACCAATACTTCCCAGGAATAAGGTAATTCTGCACATAATCCTTCACCCCTTCTTCCAAACTATAAAATTCCTTTTCGTAACCAATCGAACGTAATTTCTGCATATTGGCCTCCGTAAAATATTGATACTTATCTCGGATATCCTCGGGTGTATCGATGTAATTTATTGACACCTGTTTATCCATCGCAACGAAAGTTGACTTACCTAAATCGTTGAATTCACGAGCAATCCCTGTTCCTAAATTATAAATACCTGAATTCTTCCGATGCTCCATTAAGAAAATACAAACTGAAACTAAATCCTTCACATAGATAAAATCTCTACTTTGTTGCCCATCCTTATAATCCGAGCGATGCGACTTAAAGAGTCTTAAACTTCCTGTTTCATTAATCTGACGAAAGGCATGCCAAATAACGGACGCCATTCTTCCTTTATGGTATTCATTTGGACCATAAACATTAAAAAACTTTAAACCGGCCCAAAAAAATGGCTTTTTCTCTTGTTGTAAAGCCCAAATGTCAAATTCATTTTTCGAGTCCCCATAAGGATTTAAAGGCTTAAGCATAGGGATATTGGACTCATTATCATCATATCCCAATTCACCTAATCCATAGGTTGCTGCGGAAGAAGCATAAACTAATGGGATTTGATATGCTATGCATTTACTCCAAATCATCTTCGAGTAAGTAACATTTAACTCATCGAAAATCGATTTATTAAATTCGGTGGTATCTGTACGCGCACCAATGTGGAAACAAAATTCAACTTCTCGATAATGATCATCTAACCAATTCGAAAACTCAGAACGATTGACACGTTGCATGATCTTCTTACCTTCCAAATTCTTATTTTTCTCTGGAAAAGAAAAATCATCTACCGCAATGATGTAATTGAAATTCAACTCGTTTAAGCGAGCGATCAAACAACTCCCAATAAATCCAGCGGCACCCGTAACAATAATCATAATAAAGCTATTTAAGCAACAAATTTACGCATATTCTCAATAGCTTTTGTACCTTTGTCAAATATTTGGATTGTCTGCTATTGTTTTCCCAGACATCCTTCACAAAAACTGAAAACAATGGTCTACGTAATCCGAAAGGAACATTTTAATGCCGCACACCGGCTCTTCAATCCCGCCTGGTCAGAAGAAAAAAATCAAGAAGTATTTGGCTTATGTGCTAATAATAATTGGCACGGTCACAATTTTGAATTAATCGTTACCGTCAAAGGATTACCTGATCCTGATACGGGTTTTGTATTTGATTTAAAGACTTTAGGTGATTTAATTAAAAGAGAAATCATTGACAAAGTCGACCACAAAAACCTAAATTTAGATGTGGATTTTATGGAGGGTAAACTAGCAAGTTGTGAGATTCTTATCATGGAATTTTGGAAAATCTTGGCTCCACAAATTAAAGCCTATTCAAAAACGGCTACCTTACATAAATTGCATCTGATAGAAACGAACAAAAACTCCGTCGAATACTTCGGTGAATAAGGCATGAAATACTTTATTTTGGCAGGCGAAAAATCAGGGGATTTGCACGGATCTCATCTGATTCAAGAGATTCGACAAATGGATCCGCAGGCCGAAATACGAGCATGGGGCGGCGACGGTATGGAAGCGGCCGGAGCTGAAATATTAATCCACCACAAGGAATTGGCCATTATGGGCTTACTCGGGGTTTTACAAAATCTAGCAAGACTAAAGGGTTTATTTCAACGATTTGGTCAGCAAATCGAAGCCTTTAAACCCGACACCATTATATTCATCGATTATGGTGGATTTAATCTTAAAGCAGCACGAATAGCAAAATTAAAAGGCTTTCACACGCAATTTTACATCGCTCCAAAAGTTTGGGCTTGGAACAAAGGTCGAATTGATGATATCAAAAAATGGATTGACGAATTGTACGTCATCTTCCCATTTGAACTAAAGTTATTTCAAGAAAAGGGTGTTAATACACATTATGTAGGGAATCCCTTACAAGATGCCGTTTGTCATTTTAAAACAAATGAACAGTTTCTAACGAAGAACCAATTAGAAAAACCCTACATCGCATTACTCGCAGGAAGTCGGAAACAGGAAATCAAAAGTGCAATGCCCGTTTTCAATCAATTAAAATTGGAAAATCCGCATTGGAACTTTGTGGTTGCTGGCCTACGCGAATGGCAAGAACTTTACAGCGCTTATTCCGTCCCGATCGTTTATGACCAGACCTATGATTTACTTAGTCATGCTCAGGCTGCAGTAGTTACCTCAGGTACGGCAACCTTAGAAACAGGCTTGTTCCAAGTACCTCAAATTGTAGTGTATAAAACAGATTGGTTATTTTACTCACTCGCCAAATTATTGGTGAAGATTAAGTTTATCTCACTCGTTAATATCATTTTGGATAAATTGGCGGTACCCGAATTGATTCAAGTGGAATTTACAAGCCAACATATTCAATGGCGCCTGAAAGAATTATTAGATCCTAAAAGTCTTCTACGAAAACAGCAGTTATCAGACTACGATCAACTAGTCAAATTAATAGGCCCAGCCGGTGCTTCGAAAAAAACCGCTCAGTTAATTGTTGGAGCCACTCAATCAGCTAAATAATTCTTTATCCAAGATTTTTGCACTCCTGGAATAGTCTCGTAATAACGTGCGATATCTTTCTTATCAAGTTCAAAATCGCCCGTAGGAAAATAAGGTTCACGAATCCGAATTTCCTTATTAACATAGTCAAACCCTATCATCATGATGGGAACCTTTGCTTGGACAGCAATATGGTAGAATCCTGTTTTTAATTTATCTACATCCTTCCGAGTCCCCTCAGGTGCTAGCACGGCATGAAAGCTTTCTTTGCTGTTGTAGATATCTACAATAGAACTAACGAGGTTCGTATTTTTAGATCGATCCACGGGATAGCCTCCTAACCAGGAAAAAATACCACCAAAGGGCCCTTGAAAAAGCTCTTGTTTACCCCAATATAATATCGGCATTTTCAACATGGAACGAGCTCCCAAACCAATTGGAAAATCTTTCCAAGTTGCGTGTGGACATACAATTACCACCGTTTTGGGAAGGTCTTGGGGAATATTTCCCACCAACTTCCATCCGGAAACCTTAAAAAGAAAATCAAAAATTGGACTGGAAACTAACATAAGCTTTGAATATGCTGATTAATTTGTTGAAGCGAAGTGCTTGGCTGAATAAGAACAGCATCCCAACCATACTTTTGGGCTGCATTAATGTTGTGCTCATTATCATCAAAGAACACGATGTGGTGATTATGTAAGTTGTTTAATTCGATGACTTGTTGGTAAATATGAACATTCGGTTTCACCAAACCCATTTCAAAAGACAAATGAATATTCGTAAACGAATCAAATAAATTGAAATTAGGATATTGCGGGCTCAAAAATAAATCCGAATGAATTTTACTCGTATTACTCAATAAGTAAAGCGCAAATTTTGATTTAAGTTCAGCCAAATAATTACTTGTCTCCTGTTGAATGGGTAAGAGCAAAGCATTGAAAGCATTTGTAAACTCCCCCTGACTACAAGATAATTGAAAGCGCTGAATGATTCGATTCTGAAATTCAAGGCAAGTCTCTAAACCCGATTCATAGGCTACCCATAAACCTTCATCCAAAGTAATTCGCTTTATTTCTGAAGCCGAAAATGAGGAACCTAAATCAGCGAAAGCTTGATAGGTCTTATCTAAATCAATGGGAAGCAAAACATTCCCTAAATCAAAGACAAGAGCAATAGGCTTTTCCATCGATTATTCTACGACTACACCCATTTTACCAAACTTCTCAATGCGAGCCATGATGCGCTCCTGAGGATCTATTTGACTTAGCTTTGCTAATTCTTCTTTAATAACAGCTTTAATTTTAGCGGCGGAAGCATCTGCATCTAAATGAGCACCACCAAGAGGCTCTGGAATAATACCATCGATTAATCCATTTGATAGCATATCTTCAGCCGTTAATTTTAATGCCTCAGCAGCTTGTTCCTTGTAATTCCAAGAACGCCATAAGATGGATGAACATGACTCAGGAGAAATAACCGAATACCATGTATTTTCCATCATAAGCACCTTATCACCTACGGCTATACCCAGGGCACCCCCTGAAGCTCCTTCACCAATAATGATACAGATTACCGGAACCTTCAACATGAACATATCCCGTATATTGCGTGCAATCGCCTCTCCTTGACCTCTTTCCTCAGCTTCTAATCCTGGAAAAGCACCGGGCGTATCGATGAAACAAACGATGGGCTTATTAAATTTCTCAGCCATCTTCATCAGACGCAATGCCTTACGGTACCCTTCCGGATTTGGCATTCCAAAATTGCGTAACTGACGCTGCTTGGTATTCCGTCCTTTTTGTTGGCCGATAAACATCACTGAAAACTCATCATCAATATTCCCAAAACCACCCACCATTGCTTTATCATCGGCAACAGAGCGATCACCATGAATTTCAATAAATTCGGTGCAAATTTTCTCGATGTAATCAAAAGTATAGGGACGATCAGGGTGACGGGATAATTGGACACGTTGCCAACGAGTCAAATTAGCGAAGGTTTCCTTTTTCAATTCTAAGATTTTCTCGGTGAGCGAAGCCACAGCAGCTGTAACGTCCACATTATTTTCTAATGCCAATTTTCGCATCTCGATCAACTTATCTTCTAACTCGGCGATTGGCTTTTCAAATTCTAATAATGTTCTCATGCTGGTTCTAATTGTACGAATACAAAATTAAAGATTAAAGTGTGAAAGTCTCAGACTTCTCGGGTAAAATAACGTCTGAAAAACCTAAACGTCTAATTTCATCTCTAAATTCTAACATACTTTCCTCTTCCCCGTGGGATAAGAAGATGGTTTTCAATTTATCTAGTTTTTGATCTGACACAAACTTCAATAAACCTTTTTGATCCGCGTGTCCAGAAAACACATCAATTTTACGAATCGTGGCATTTACACGATATTCTCGATCTTTCACTCGAATCAAATCCGTACCCTCCATCAGTTGGCGGCCCAATGTCCCATCAGCGGCATATCCAATCAATAATATAGTAGCATAACTATTCGAGATATTGTCCGCGATGTGTTGTTCTACCCGACCACCAGAAATCATCCCTGAAGATGAAATGATGATACACGGCTCGTGGTAATTACGAATTGCGCGTGATTCTTTTTCACTCTGCAAAAAGATGAGATTCTCGACATCGAATAAATCATCATATTCCTTATGAAATGCACGTGCCTCAGGATTTAAATACGCTAAATATTTTGAATAAATCCGTGTTGAGCTTTTACCCATGGGACTATCTGTAAATACACGAATGGCTGGAAAGCCTCTTTCTTCGATTAGACGATTCAAGGTGTACAATACAGCTTGCGTACGGCCAACAGAAAATGCGGGAATAATCAAACGACCAGGTTTATCCAAACACGTTTCCTTAATTACAGCAGCTAAGGCATCAATCGGTTCCTGCTTATCTTCATGAACCCGATTGCCATATGTACTCTCACAAACCAAATAATCGCAAGGAGGCATCGGGAATGGGTCAATGTGTAAAGGATAATTATAACGTCCAATATCACCGCTGAAACCTAGTGTCTTCGTTTCGCCACCCTCCGTAATTGAAAAATAAAGATGCGCAGCACCCAATAAGTGACCGGCAGGGATAAACGTTAATTCAAGTCCCGGCTTAATAACAAACTTCTTATTAAACTGTAGCGTCACAAAATTATCCAGTGAATCTTCGACGTCTTTTTGAAGGTATAAATCACCTCGACGGAGTAAACGATCCATTTGCTTATGCTTCTTCCGACTTTCGCCTTGCGCAGACCGTAATTTCCGTAAATGCAAATTAGCTGAATCCATCAAAAGCAAAGCCGCTAATTCAGCAGTGGGAGGCGTACATAAAACTTGCCCCTCATAACCCTCTCGATACAACATGGGAATATTACCCGAATGATCAATATGCGCGTGGGTTAATACAACTAGATTAATTAAGGACGGATCAAAAGGAAAAAAAGGAGCCGGCTCATAGGGTACATCAAAATCAATGGAACGCTCCATGTCAGTACCACAATCAATTAGAATTTTATAATCATCTTCGAGCTCCAACAAATACATAGAACCTGTAACTTGTTTGGCTGCTCCTAGAAACTGTAACTTCATATGTAGAAAGAAAATAGGGCCACGAATGGCCCCAATACTCTACAAAAATACAAGTATTTTCGTTAATTACGAATTATTTGACTTCACTTGCAAATTTAGCTTGCGCGGCATCAATCTCTTCTTTAGTCATATCACGGTCGGCAATAATTGTCCGATAACGAAAAGTTACCGACTCCCCTTTCTTTAAGGTATAATTTAGAGAGGCTTTTCCATTGCTAAATACGGAAAGTCCCAAGGGGTTAATTGCAAATAATCCATACCCACGAGCATGCCAATAACTTGGATAGGTCAAATTGGAGGGATGATCCAAAATAGCCACATTAATCGAATGATTATCCATTTTACCAGTTAAATTCATCCATTTCGCACGTGTACTCCAGACAGCTTCTCCCTGAACACCTTCACTACTGATGTAATTACCTGTAACACCCGTATTATCCATGGCAGGCACCTTTGTCTCCACACCATGCGCATCTGTAAAAACATCAGGTTTATTAGATGGAATTTCTAATTGACGAGCTACGCGAATCGCAAACATGCCATCTTTAACGTCTTTGAAAGTAACAATATCTGAAACAGCCTTCAACGTAGTAATTCGATCGATAATACGAATATCCTTAAAACCCGAAAAAACATAAGATGTAGATTCATCCAACACCTTCTTACCTTTTCCATCTTCATCAATCCAAGATGCTGTTACAGCAAGTGAACCCTTGGGCCCTGGGACCATTTTTCCAACGCTTTCATGGCGAATCGTTCCCATTTTATGAGATTTAAGTGACTCGACAATGCTATTGGAGTTATTCCAATAATCATAGCCATTCACATCTTCATAATTTAACCACATACCCACGTGATGCGGGTGATCAACGCGCTCACCCGGACGAGGTGCCATTGGATATCCACGCGTAATTGTTGTCCCCTGAGCAGATAAAATGGGGAAAAGAACCGCTTTTTTCAATTGACTTTCGCCAGGAAAAAAATAGGATGTAAAATACTTCCCTCCTACTAACACATCTACTTTATCCACTTTCTTTACGAAAGAAACGGGTTCTTGCGAAAAACCATTAAAAGACAAGCATGAAAATAACAAAACAAAAATTCGCTTCATAGTAAGCTGTTTAAAGTAAAATTCCGGAGAAAGATTCTCCGGAATTATTACAAAATAAAGAAATCAAATGTAAACTAGTAACCTGCGTTTTGTGGGAAACCACCGTTTTCAGATAGGTCAACTTGTTTTTGAGGAATTGGACGAACATAGTGAATATCACGTACGTTTGTCGCAGCATCTGAGTTATACAACTTCACACGCTCAACTAAATTACCCCAACGCTTCAAGTCCATCCAACGTGTTTGCTCACCAGCAAGCTCACGTGCACGCTCTTCCATGATTAAATTCATGTCAACAGAGGTAACTTTCATCGCATCTTCCTTACCTTTT
>JBDKFF010000116.1:0-8622 GCA_039798865.1 Bacteroidota bacterium | reverse complement strand
GTAGTAGATGTTCGTGAAACAAGTGAATTTGCGAGTGGACATTATGAAGGAGCCATCAATATTCCCTTGGGAATCGTGCCATTGAAATTAGATCAATTCAAGGCTATGGAAGGACCCATTGTAGTATATTGTAGAAGTGGTAACCGTTCTGGCATGGCCATGAATCTGTTAAAGCAAGCCGGATTGTTGGAAGTTTATAACGGCGGAGGCTTACACGATATGCTCGTTTATCAAGATTAATTCATTTTCCCCAGGCCTTGGCCTGGGGATTAAATCTTTACATGATATTGACAAATTTAACTCAAAGCTGGGGATTGATGCGAATTATCCGACTTCTTTTTGGCGGCTATGCGCTGATAGAGGCATATCGTGGGAATGATGCACTCATGGCTGTACTCGGATTCGTATTGGTAAGCATGGCTATTTTAAATGCCGGATGTGGTGCACAAGGCTGTGGAGTTCCCATGAATAAATCAACAAGTAAGGAAACCGACGAAGTATCTTATGAAGAAGTTCATTCAAAATAACTTTTGGTCGATCGTAGGAGGGCTAATTGGAGGCCTCTTTGGATATTTTTACTGGAGAGACATCAGATGCGCAACAGGTACATGTCCGATCACAAGCAAACCACTTAATAGCATCATATACTTTGCTGTTTTGGGTTATTTTATGATTAGCACTATCTCACAATGGCGTACCTTTAAAGAAGAGAAATTACATTAATAAATTTTAAACTAAATTTAACAATAGGCTAGTGACTTTAGACTAGCGACTAATTTAACTTACTTATGATAGAAACAATCACCCAACCCTGGCCTTGGTATACGGCAGGAATTATCATCGGACTTATTGTCCCAGCCTTGTTGATCCTTGGCAATAAGCACTTTGGCATATCGGCCAACTTGCGTCATGCCTGTGCGGCTTGCTTACCCAGTAACATTCCGTTTTTCAGCTATGATTGGAAAAAAGAGATTTGGAACTTCTTTTTTGTGGGAGGAATATTGGTAGGGGGTATTATTTCTACCGTTTATTTAGGTTCGGATGAGCCAGTCATCGTTCACCCTGAATTAGCAAAAGAATTAGCAAACTACGGAATCACTGATTTTTCAGGAATGGTTCCAGCCGAATTATTTTCTTTTGAAAATTTATTAACGGTTCGAGGACTTTTAATAATGATCGTGGGTGGTTTCTTTGTTGGCTTTGGCGCGCGCTATGCTGGCGGGTGTACCTCAGGTCATGCGATTATGGGACTCTCCGATTTACAATGGCCATCCTTGGTAGCCACTATCTGCTTTATGATTGGGGGATTTATCATGGCTAATTTCATTTTACCATTCATTTTAAATTTATAAGACACATGGAAAATAAGCAAACAGAACATGCAAATCCTGTTGATTTTGAAGTACGTTCATTAGACACCATGTGTGTGAATGAATCAGAAATGGTTCACCCTTGGTGGTATAATTTCAAATATGCAGCCGTGGGCGTCATTTTTGGTATCGTATTCATCAAAGCAGAAATTATATCTTGGTTCCGAATTCAAGAAATGTTTCGCCTACAAAGCTTTCACATGTATGGTGTCATTGGAACAGCCGTTATCGTAGGAGCAATTTCTGTATTCATAATCAAGAAATTCAAGATTAAAACGATTCACGGAGAAGATATCACCTTCACAGATAAGAAATTCAATAAAGGTCAAATAATCGGGGGCCTGATTTTTGGATTAGGTTGGGCCATGACGGGTGCTTGTCCAGGTCCCCTTTTCGCTCAAGTGGGTTCCGGAGCGCTCGTTATTCTTGTGGTTATCCTGAGTGCAACAGCAGGTACTTGGGTGTATGGTAAGTTTAGAGACAAATTACCTCATTAAGAAGTTAGAGGTAAGAGGTAAGAGGTGTAAAAAAAGCTAGCACTAAAATTTGGTGACTAGCTTTTATTTTGAAAGAACCTCTCTTACTATTACTCTTACCTCTTACCTCTTACCTAACTAAACATGTAATCCACCCCCGTCACTTGACTCAACAAAGTCTGTGGCCCATCAAGTATTTTCGCATCATGTCGTAAAGTAGGTGTCACAGGGGAGAATTTCGCTAAATACTCTTTCATCATACTATGTAGCGTATAAGCCGTATTCTTAGCTTCCTTAACTCCTTTCATCCGACAAAGCATGTCTTCGGGATCTCCGTCACGCTCACAGGCACACAGCACATAGGATTTCTCAAGCTCTAAAGGAGCACCGCCGATAATCACTTTTTGAACCCGATGTCCTACCCGTTCAAATGCCTTAAACTCTACTTGCATCCCTTTAAATCGGATAAACCAACCACCAAAACGCAAGGACGCGTCTTGTGCAAATACGTTCTGCAATTCCTTCTCCAACCAATTCATGATTTGTTGGCCCGTTGCTTTTGCGGTCCGAATCGTGGAATCCACAGGAAGCATGTCGTACAAGTAACCTTCCGTAATAGCCAC
Organism: Bacteroidota bacterium; assembly: GCA_039798865.1. Classification (GTDB taxonomy): domain Bacteria; phylum Bacteroidota; class Bacteroidia; order Cytophagales; family Spirosomataceae; genus Aquirufa. The sequence continues at coordinate 6,153 of JBDKFF010000116.1, read as the reverse complement.
TTTACCATCCTTCCCGGGAACGCGTGGAGGACAGAAACGGAAGCCATTCGATAAAACGACATCGGCATTCACCTTCCATTTCAAGGCGTCAACGATAAGCGTATCAATCGTATTCTCCACCACAAAGTTACGGTACAAAGGAAGTGTACTGTAACCTAACACTTTGTTAATATCCGATTTAAATGGGGCTTCCAATTCATGGACTAAACTTAATATTTCTTTCTTGGCTGGGTATTTGACAGGATCTACTTCTACTAATTCATAAGTCGAACCCGTCACTTTTCCATCTTTCACTTGAATATCCAATTTTCCAATAAACGAACCGAAGGCACCGGGCTCAACGATCTTCGTGTATTCTGCTTGAATGGGTTTGCGTACTCGCTCGTGCGTATCTGCCCCAAAGATGTAATCCACCCCCTCGCAATGCGGGTTATTTCCCAAAGCAATTTGTTGGGATAAACCTAAGTGTGATAAAATAATGACAAAATCACATTGCTCTTGTTCTCGCAAAAGGGTTACATATTCCTTCAAGTTTTCCTCAGGTTTCGTGTAAATTATCCCCTTACTATATAAAGGCGATTGACGTAATGGAACCAATGGATCTGTATAACCTAAAAAACCAATCTTGACGCCCAAACGATGCATGATTTGGTAGGGCTGAAATATCAATTCTCCTTTTTTCCCTTCACCCAAATCGTGGTACATATTGGCACAAATTTTAGGTGCCAAAAGACCACCCATCAATTTCTGCATATTCTTTTTATAATATACCACTTCCCAGTTTCCCGGCAAATAAAGATCATAATTCATCGCATTCAATAGCGGCACAAAGGCCTGTCCTGTCGTTTTCACAGATAACATCGAACCCTGAAACATGTCCCCCGTATCTAGGGTAATTGTGTTTCCTGGATTTGCTTGCTTCATCCGATCCAAAGCGGTAGCCATGTGGGCATAGCCTCCTGCTTTACGAAAAACGAGTTCGTCTTTTTCCCAAAATAATTCATCATGCGCATGCAATTGACAATGCACATCCGTTGTTTGCAAAATGGTAATTTGACCACTTGCTGGTTTTCCTGGGCTCGAAACTGTAGGACTAGGCTTTGCCTCGGAACCCGCAATGGGTGCTAAAGCGGCTACACTTGTTAATAAACCGCCTTGTAAAAATTTTCTTCTTGAGTTCATAGGTTTAGCTTTTTGATTTCTTGTGTTTCTTGATCCAATCTTTAATCGGCTTATAAGGGCCATATTTATGTTGTGACTCAGGGAATGGATCCATATAGGGTCCAAAAGGATGGTCAAACGGCTTACTAGAAATATCTGGCCAATCTTTTGACAGGTCCTTTGCAGGTCTCGGCATCGAATTCACATAAGCGGCCAAATCCCAAGCTTCCTCGTCGGTTAATTGTGGTTTTTCATAGGTCGCTCCTAAGGGCATATTGTATTTCACATAGCCTGCAAAGTTGGACATCCGATAGAGCCCCGCACCATGATTATAGCTATGAGCTCCCCAAAGCGGTGGATAGGTATAAGACTTACCGCCATCTGCTAATACACCCCCCCCATCAGCTTGATGACAAGATTGACATTTAGCTGCATATACATCCGCCCCTTTGGCAGGATCGATGGCTCTTTTCAGTCCTTTCAACTTAAAAATCCCTGAACCCTTGGGAGATTTCCCCTTGGCTACATCCGCTCCAAGCCATTTAATGTAGGCTAAAATTGCGCGCATTTCTTTACTTTCTGCGGCCAAAGCTTGCCCATTTAAGCTCCGTTCAAAACAATCATTCACCCGTTTTACTTGATCCTCCACAGCACCTGAACGAGCTCTAAATTTTGGATAAGTTGACTGTACAGCAAAATAATTATTTCCCCAGGGTTGAGTTCCCGCATTTAAATGACAATTCTGGCAATTCATCCCATTTGAAATAGCCATTACAGATCCTTTAGGGCCTAAATAATTGGACGTATGAGCGATTAATTCTTTCCCATATAACACTAACTCTTTTTCCTGAGGTGCTAAATACATCATCCGCCAGTCGGAGGGCGCTGTCCATACATGAGTGAAATTAGAATCCGGTGCTACATAAACAGCAACCGAATCTACCATATTCGATTTCGGGGATGCAATTGAATAACTTAAATAAATCAACAGTCCAATCAATGAAATGGCTAAAGAATATAAAAAAGTAGATAAATATTCGAATCGATTCGTTGGTTGCCCTTTTGATGTCATATTTTGGTAAATTAAAGTCACAAGGTAAAGTATTAATCCTCGATTCGATGTGACCTAAGTCACAGATTCAAAAAAATAAATGCAAAAAATCCTCCAGATAGTCATATGTGATTTTTATCACATATCGGATGATAATCAATTACTAATATTGAATTCAAAATTTGTTAACCATGAAAACATATCACCAAATTATCATCGTGGGCGGAGGAAACGCCGGAATCTCTATCGCTTCCCAATTACTACGTAAAGATGCTTCATTAGACATCGCCATCATTGATGGAGCCCAAAAACATTATTACCAACCCGCCTGGACGCTTGTTGGCGGAGGGGAATTTAACATCCAGGATACCGAACGATCGGAAGCATCCGTGATCCCATCGGGCGCGACATGGGTCCAACAAATGGTTGCGAGTTTTCAACCCGAATCAAACAAAATCACTTTGGCCGATGGGAATGAAATAAGCTACGACTATTTAATTACAGTTCCCGGCATCCAATTAAATTGGTCTGAAATCAAAGGTTTACCGGAGACTTTAGGTAAAAATGGCGTATGTAGTAACTACAGCTTCCAAACAGCCCCCTATACATGGGAGTGCATACAGAATACAAAAGGAGGCAAAGCGCTATTTACCAATCCACATACGCCCATCAAATGTGGAGGTGCCCCTCAGAAAATCATGTATTTAGCGGCAGATTATTTCCGAAAAAATAAGATTAAAACACAAGTGGAATTTTGGAGCGGAGGTACTCGGGTTTTTGGCGTAGAAAAATACGAAAATACATTGAAAGACGTCATTGCCCGTTACGGCATCAATACCCAATTTTTCGTCAAGTTAACTGAAATTGATGGACCCAATAAAAAAGCAAAATTCATCGGAATTGGTGATACCAACAAAGACCAAGAATATTGGGTAGAATTCGACATGCTGCATGTCACACCTCCACAGTCGGCACCCGATTTTATCCGTACGAGCGCCCTAGCAAATGCCTCGGGATGGATTGATGTCGAAAAACATACACTCCAACATGTAAAATATCCCAACATTTTTGCCTGTGGTGACGCTGCCAATCTTCCTGTTTCCAGAACAGGGGCGGCGATACGTAAACAAGTACCCGTATTGGTTCAAAATTTATTGGCATTCATGCAGGGGAAAGCATTGAGCGCTTCCTATGATGGCTATTCTTCCTGCCCAATCATCACAGGGTATGATAAATTAGTTTTGGCAGAATTTGATTATCACAATCAACCGACGGAAACATTTCCATTCGATCAATCCAAAGAAAGATGGTCAATGTATCAAATGAAGAAATACCTGCTTCCCTACTTGTATTGGAACCAAATTTTACCGGGAAAGATGTAATTAAAAAGGCCGCTAAACGTAGCGGCCTTTCCATTAATATTTGAGATAAGCCCAACCGGCTTCTTGTTTGAGGACGACCTCTGCAACGCCTGAAGGTACTGTTCCCGCTTGTGGAAAAATCGTTGCGCGATCGATTTTACGTTCACGAATCGTATTTTCACAAGCTTTAAATAGAACACCCGATGCGGCTAATTCGGCGATTTTAGCTTTTTGAGTAGATTTACCATCCACCAAAATAGAAATACCCGCACCATGTGCAACTAATTCAATTTGTGTGGATACACCCAAAGCAGTTTGTAAATTGGATATATTTTTCAAAGCGCCATGCCAAACGAGCGTATCCGAAGTATTTAACTGAACGACTACTTTATGAACAGGATTTTGTGCCTGAGCCATAAAAAGTGTGAATGCAGACAAGAAAAGGGTTAATAAGGTCTTTTTCATAATTATTGATTTTTCACTAAACTACTTATTTTAACGAATGAAAACAACTTGGGATGAACGATATCGAAATGCGGAATATCAATATGGAATAAATCCAAATGAGTTTATTGCCGAAAAATTAAGCCAATTAAAGCCTGGGCGGATTTTGATTCCAGCCGCGGGGGAAGGCCGTGATTTGGTATTTGCTGCAAGCTTAGGCTGGGAGGCACATGGTTTCGACTTAAGTGATCAAGGAGAAACCAAAGCACTTAAATTAGCCCGAGAGCGAAAGGTAAATATTCACTATACCTGTCAAGATGCATTCCAAATTAATTTTCCATTGGAATCCTTTGATGTTATCGCATTGAGCTATTTCCACTTACCCCCTGAGTTACGACTAAAATTTCATCAGAAATGTATGTCATGGCTGAAACCCGGTGGATATATTATTTTAGAGGGCTTTTCCAAAAATCAATTAGGCAAGAATTCCGGAGGACCTAAAGATCAATCTTGGCTTTTTAGCAAGCAGGAATTAACTAGCGACTTTCAGGGCCTACATGTCCTACTCAACGAGGAAAAAGAGCGAGTATTGGATGAAGGTCCTCTTCATCAAGGATTAGCCGCAGTGGTTCAATTTCATGGTCAAAAAAATAAATAAGCAAATCATTGCTTCCATGCCACATTGCCAATATGCTTTTTACTCTCAGTAATCTTTCGCTTTTGAATGAAAAAATTAACTATTCCAAAAATCAAAAGAACAGCAGATCCTATGTAAAAAATCCAAGCTGCCCAAAATTGTTCTGGCAAGCCCAATAAATTGTGTATACTTAAACCGGCAACCAAAAAATACAAAGCTGTCCGAACAAATGACAGAAGCGTTGTCTGATTTGCCATCATAGTACGTTGAATAGCCAATTTCTCTCTTAATATTAATTCAGTTGAAGCCATATTTCATTCCTAATTCTTGAGACTTTTATCACGAAAATCCTTATTTCTTAAATCTACCTTTGGTAAAAAATAAAAGACGATGTTACAATTTATCAAAAATTTATTCGGAATAGGTCCCAAAGTGGATATAAACGAACTTTTGGCTTCTGGAGCAATCCTTGTTGATGTTCGCACCCCCGCTGAATACAAAGACGGTCACGTAAAAGGATCGATTAATCTTCCCTTGCAAACTTTGGGGAACCAAATGAACAAATTAAAGAAAGATCAAGTTATTATTACATGTTGCCGATCAGGTAGTCGGAGCGGTATGGCTCGTCGCCAACTCATTGCTGCCGGATTTACGCATGTTTATAATGGTGGGGCATGGAACTCCATAATGAGGTGAGAGGTTAGAGGTTAGAACTAAGAGGTAAGAACTAAGAGGTAAGAACTAAGAATTAGAGAAATTAAAGCGACAGTGCCCTTCGGACTACTGAACACAGACTACTGACTACTGAACACTGACATAATGAGCAAATTCGCCGAATTATTAAAATCCACGGAACCCGTACTCGTCGACTTCTCGGCGGAATGGTGCGGGCCATGTAAGCAATTAAAACCGATCCTCGAACAAGTCAAAAGCAAAGTCGGGACCAGTGCTAAAATCATAAAAATCGATGTAGACAAGAACCGCTCTTTGGCCGAAAAATTCCAAATACGTTCGGTGCCAACATTAATTCTCTTCAAGGACGGAAAATCCGTTTGGCGACAATCAGGTGTCATTCCTGCCCATACGCTGGAAGGAATAATCAAGCAACATAGCAGTAGGTAGTCAGTAGTCAGTAGTCAGTAGTCAGTAGTCAGTAGTCAGTAGTCCGAAGGACACTGTCTCGTTAATTTCTCTTAATTCTTAACTCTTAGTTCTTAATTCTTAACTCATAGTTCTTAACTCTTCGTTCTCAATAAAATTTATCATGAAAAAAACACTCACTTCCCTACTCCTCTCGCTATCCCTGCTGGCCTGTTCTACGCAAGAAGGACATAAAGACCTTAGTGCAACCGAATTTCAAAGCGAAATCAAATCCGCCGAGACGGGTCAAATTCTCGATGTTCGTACCGTTGACGAATACAACAATGGTCACATCGAAGGGGCCGTTTTAGCAGATATTTCAAGCAATTTGTTTCAAGAAGTTACGAGCAAATTAGACA
>JBDKFF010000115.1:0-5163 GCA_039798865.1 Bacteroidota bacterium | reverse complement strand
TAGTTCTTAACTCTTAGTTCTTAACTCTTAGTTCTTAACTCTTAGTTCTTAACTCTTAGTTCTTAACTCTTAGTTCTTAACTCTTAGTTCTTAGTTTAAATTAATTCTATGCTATTTTCATTAAAAGGTAAAAAAGTCGTCGTAACGGGAGGAAATTCCGGAATAGGAGAGTCCATCGCCGAATTATTTCAATCGCAGGGGGCTGAGGTACATGTCATTGATTTATCCGCACCTCGTCAAGATGCAAATCCCAAAATCAACTACCATCAAGCCGATATCACGCAGTTTGAAATCCTAGAACAAATTGCTACACGCATTTCACCGGTCGACATATTAATCAATAATGCCGGCATACCTCAAATTGGAAATTTGGAAAAAACGAGCCCAGCTGATTTCCAACGAATTTTTGATGTGAACGTAAAAGGCGCCTATCATTGTATGTTGGCCTTTATTCCTTTTATGGTTAAACAGAAATCGGGAGTTATTTTAAACATGGCCTCCGTGGCGGCTTCTGTTGGAATTCCGGATCGTTTCGGATATTCCATGACAAAAGGAGCTATCCGCTCCATGACGCAATCAGTCGCGAAAGACTATATTTCACACGGCATCCGTTGCAATTGCATATCACCAGGCCGTGTACATACCCCCTTTGTCGATGGATTTATAGCAAAAAACTATCCCGATAACCAAGCAGAGATGTTTGAAAAATTATCCAAAACCCAACCGCTAGGTCGGATGGCAAAACCCAATGAAATTGCCAATTTAGCATTATATTTATGTTCGGATGAGGCAGCCTTTATTACAGGTTGTGATTATCCGATCGATGGTGGATTTATCTATTTAAACAACTAAAACCTATGAAAACGAAAATTTTAAGCATTATCTTACTCGTAAGTATGAGTTTAAGCTCATTTAAGACGTTAGAAAACCCAACAAGAATCGTATTCTTCGGCGATTCCATTACGCAAGCAGGGGTAAACAAAACAGGGTATATCACCAAAATGGCCGAAATGCTTGGGTCATTAGGTCTAGCTAGTAAATATGAATTAATTGGAGCCGGTATCGGAGGAAATAAAATTTATGACCTATACTTACGTCATGAAGATGATGTTATCGCCAAGAAACCCAATATCGTAATCATTTACGTGGGCATTAATGATGTTTGGCATAAAACTACTTCACGTACGGGAACCGATGCTGATAAGTTCGAAAGATTCTACAACGCTTTAATCAAAAGACTGCAAAAGTCTAATATCCAAGTAGTTATTTGTACACCTACGGTAATTGGCGAAAAGTTTGATAACACCAATGAGAACGATGGTGACTTAAATGCTTATGCCAACATCATTCGTAAAATCGCAACGGATAATCAATGTAAATTGATCGATTTGCGCAAGGCATTTATGGCATATGAACAAAAGAATAACATCGAAAATAAAGCATCAGGAATTTTGACAACGGATCGTGTTCATTTAACGGAGGCCGGAAATCAATTTCTAGCTGAAACGATGTGGGAAACCATCAAAACTTTATAGTACATGCAATTAGTAAGAATTGGAGCATTTGAACAGGAAAAGCCGGCTATCCTAATCGATGGTAAGTATTTTGACGTTTCAAATTACGTAAGTGATTACAATGAAGCCTTCTTTGCGGATGGCGGTTTAGATAAGTTAGCGCAAATCGTCGCAAATCAGGATTTGACAGAAATCAAGACACCTTCTCGAATCGGTTCTTGTGTGGCCCGTCCATCCAAGATTATATGTGTTGGTCTAAATTATGCCGACCATGCGCGGGAGACGGGTGCAGAAATACCTTCAGAACCCATCTTATTCTTTAAGAGCACAACAGCTCTTTGCGGACCAAATGATCATGTTATGATACCGAAAGGGTCCACGAAGACCGACTGGGAGGTAGAATTAGCCATTGTCATAGGCAAAAAAGCTCAATACGTTTCCGAAGATGAGGCTTATGATTATGTAGCGGGCTATTGTTTACACAATGATTATTCGGAAAGAGAATACCAACTAGAACGCGGTGGAAACTGGTCGAAGGGCAAAGGCTGCGATACATTTGCTCCTTTGGGGCCCACCTTGGTAACCAAGGATGAGATTGCCGATGTGCATAACCTTAATATGTGGTTGGATGTCAATGGAAAGCGTTTTCAAACATCTAATACGAATCAATTGATTTTCAATGTCCCTCAGGTCGTATCATACATTTCTCAATTCATGACACTACTTCCCGGTGATGTTATCTCTACGGGAACACCACATGGGGTAGGATTAGGATTTAAGCCACCAATCTACTTACAAGCAGGTGATGTGGTTACGCTAGGGATGGATGGATTAGGAGAACAAAGACAAGAAGCCATTGCATATTCAAAATGATTGATTCACACCAACACTTTTGGAATTACGATCCGGAAAGAGATACGTGGATAACGGCAGATATGTCGGCAATTCAAAAGGATTTCTATCCCGATTCCGCTCATTTCAATTCGTTGGGAATAGAAGCCTGTGTCGCGGTACAAGCATCCTCTTCCGAAGAGGAAACTTTGTTTCTATTAGCATTAGCAGAGCAGTCAGATTTCATTCAAGGCGTCGTGGGCTGGGTCGATTTACAACAATCCAATATTGAGGACCGCTTAGCCTATTTCTCCCAATTTGAAACATTGAAAGGGTTTAGACATATCGTTCAGGCTGAAAAAGACATCCATTTTCTACAGAGACCTGAATTTCAAAAAGGGGTAAAAGCACTCGATGCTTTTGATTATACCTATGATTTATTAATCCTTCCTCATCAACTAGAGGATGGTATCCAATTTTGTCGAGGACTCGAACAAAAAATTGTGCTTGATCATTTAGCCAAACCTCCGATCAAATCAGGGAATTTGAAGGCATGGAAACAAAGTCTTCAATCCTTCAAAGAATTGGATCATGTTTATGCCAAAATTTCAGGATTGGTGACAGAGGCAAATTGGTCAACATGGACCTCAGAGCAAATGAAAGAAGTCATCGAAGTTGCATTGGAGGTATTTGGGACAGACCGACTCATGTTTGGAACAGATTATCCTGTTCTAAAGTTGGCCTCTGATTTAGCTACCTGGATCAAGGTCTGTCAAGATGCTTTATCCGAATTAAGTCAAACCGAGCAAAAAAAGATCAACGAAAAAAATTGTCAGCACTTTTACGCATTGGATTAATATGAACTTAGGACTCAAAGAAAAAGTAATCATCGTTACGGGAGGTGCTAAAGGCATCGGAGCAGGAATTAGCCAAGCATTAGGTTTGGAGTCTGCCATGGTGGCCATCGTGGGTCGAAACGAAGCAGATAATAAAGCCTGTATCGAATTGATTCAGGCGACGGGTGGACAGGCTTTTTCCTTTGTAGCCGAGCTTACAAATCCGAGCGAGTGTACGCGGGTGGTGGAAGAAGTGGTTAAAACCTTTGGTCGAATCGATGGATTAGTCAACAACGCCGGAGTAAATGATGGAGTAGGATTAGCCAATGGAAATTATGAGCGCTTTATGCAATCCTTGCATGCCAATTTAGTTCATTATTACCTGGTGACTCAAGCTTGTTTACCATACCTCATCAAATCGAAAGGCGCTATCGTAAACATCGGTTCCAAAACTGCCGAAACAGGTCAGGGGGGAACTTCAGCGTATGCAGCCGCCAACGGAGGAAGAAATGCATTGACGCGCGAATGGGCCGTCGAATTGTTACCTCATAACATTCGAGTTAACGCAGTCATCGTGGCAGAATGTTTTACGCCGCTCTATGAAAAATGGATACAAACGCTACCTAATCCCAAAGAGAAATTAGCCGAAATTGAATCTAAAATTCCATTGGGCCAACGAATGACAACCGCAGATGAATTAGGGGCGATGGTTGCATTTTTGTTATCACCAAAATCGAGTCACACGACAGGCCAACTCATTCATGTGGATGGGGGCTATGTACATTTAGATCGAGCATTATGATAAATTATGATCGTATTGAAAGTCCGGGATTATTGGTCAATCCTGACATCGTCAAAAAGAACATCCAGTGGGTGCTGAATCAGGTAGATAACGATCCCAACCGATTAAGGCCTCATATTAAGACGCATAAAACACGCGAGGTCAACCAATTATTGATGGCCGCTGGTGTTTATAAGTTTAAAGCGGCGACCATCGCAGAGGCAGAACTTTTGGCATTAGATAAGGCCAAAGATGTGTTGCTGTCCATGCAACCCACAGGAACAACACTTGCTCGTTTTATCGAATTAGTTGAAAAATACACTGAAACCTCATTTGCTTGTTTATTGGATGATATCGAAGCAGCCAATAATTTGAATACTGTTGCAAGTTCCCAACGCGTTTTTGTGGATTTAAACATGGGAATGAACCGAACAGGTATTAAATCGGAAGACGCTTTGCCTTTAATCAAATACATTCAACAATCCGCCAATCTTAAATTGGCTGGATTACATGCCTACGATGGTCATATTCGGGATTTGAATTTAGCGGATCGAAAAAAGCATGTCGAAACGGATTTTGTTTCTTTTCATGAATTGCGGAAAAATATCTCATCAAATCTAGAACTCGTAGTTGGCGGAACACCCAGCTTTTTAGTGCATCATTCGAATCCCCAATACGTTTGTAGCCCAGGTACCTTCGTCTTTTTTGATACGGGTTATGCCAAACTGTATCCTGAGAAAAGTCTGGAACTAGCTGTTCAAGTTATTGGGCGTATCATTTCTATTCCTACGAACCATACCATTTCAATCGATGTGGGACATAAATCCGTCGCACCAGAAAATGGTATTGATAACCGACTTACATTTATCGATCATCCTGATTGGAAATTATTGAGCCAGAGTGAAGAACATGGCATTGTAGAGGTAGGGGATAGTTCAACCTTTAAAATAGGGGATGTCGTACGCATGTATCCATTTCACATCTGTCCAACGGTTGCATTGCATCAATACCTTCAATTAGCCGATGGCTCACATTGGGATGTGATTGCCAGAAATCGTAAAATCACGGTATAAATGTTTTTAATCGACGCACATTTAGATTTAAGTATGAATGCCTTGGAATGGAACCGCGATTTACGATCGTCCATTCAAGAGATTAATGCGCGTGAAAAACATTTAACGGATAAACCCGATCGTGGTCT
>JBDKFF010000114.1:0-3612 GCA_039798865.1 Bacteroidota bacterium | reverse complement strand
AACAGAGCCCTATTGGCCCAATACGCTCCTGGCAAATCCGTCTTAAATACCTTCTGTTATTCAGGTGGCTTCTCACTTTACGCACTTAAAGTGGGTGCAGCATCTGTGATTTCATTGGATGCATCCGCCAAAGCGATCGATTTGGTAAACGCCAATATCGAATTAAATAAAATGCAGGATTTAAACCATCAAGCGCTTGTTGGGGAGACACTTCCCTATTTAAAAGCCAATGAGGATGAATTTGACATCATCGTGTTAGATCCTCCCGCATTCGCCAAATCGATGAACGCCAAACATAAAGCCTTACAGGGCTATCAAAAGATTAACGAATTGGCTCTGAAAAAGATTAAGAAAAACGGCTTGTTGTTCACCTATTCCTGTTCGCAGGTGATTACGCGTGACTTATTCTACAACATGCTCGTCGCAGCAGGTATCGCAGTGGGTCGGGAGATACAAGTCATTCATCAAATGACACAATCGCCAGATCATCCGATCAACTTATTTCATCCGGAAAGTAATTACCTCAAAGGTTTTGTACTAAAAGTCTTATAACAAAAAAGGCGCTGAATCAATCAGCGCCTTTTTAATTAGTCTACGAATCGGAAAACTCGAGACCAGCGAATTTTATTCCAAGAGAAGAGCGATTTATTGGGGTCAATTGACATCCAAACAAAGACTGCTTTCCCTACGATATGATCCGCTGGAACGAATCCCCAAAAGCGCGAATCCGCTGAATTGTGACGATTATCACCCATCATGAAGTAATAATCTTGTTTAAAAGTATAGCTCGTTAACACCTTACCATCTTTCATTAGTTTATCCCCTGCAAAGCTAATTCCTGTATTCCCCTCGTAATTGATAATAGCCTCTTGATAAAGCTTGCTATTTTTACGATCTAAGGTAACCGTCCAACCTTTTGCCGGAATCTTTATCGGACCATAAAAATCACGATTCCATTTAAAATCAACCGTATCATGCGGAAACATATCGATGAAGGTAAGTCCCTTCGGATCCTTAAATGCATCTAAATCGAATGATTTTGACCATGGCAGGGACTTTATCTCGTTAATATGTTTTAGCGATGTGTTCAACTTGTAACCTGCCAACTGATTTGTCGAATCAGCTAAGGGCAACCAATCTGCTGAATCATAGCTCGCATCCGGTGAATTACGAATTCCATACTCCTCGAAAAACTTCTCATCCAAATTTTCCTTCGTTTTCATGAAGACCGGATGCTGCATACGCTCTGGATTTTCCATGACCTTGTTATTGACAATTACCTGTTGGTCTCTAACCTCCAACACATCGCCGGGCAAGGCCACACAACGCTTGACATAAAAGGTACGTAAATCGACCGGAGCATCCCCATCTTCCGTAAAGTTAGGCACATTAAATACGACCGCATCCCCTTGTTTAACCGATGAAAAACCCGGTAAACGATAAATAGGCAATTGTAGCCACGATAAATACGAAGGTAAATTAGTAAACCAAATTTTTTGATGCGTCAATGGTAATTGCAAAGGTGTCTTGGGTGTTCTAACCCCGTAATGCATTTTACTCACGAATAAGAAATCACCAACCATCAAGGAACTTTCCATCGAAGGTGTCGGAATCGTATAGGCTTCAAATAGGAAAAACCGAATTAGTGTGGCAGCCACGACCGCGAATACGACGGAATCAAGCCATTCTCTAAATGCTGATTTCTGTTTTGGCTTAGGGCTTTCTGTTTGTTTCATGAATTCTTATGTAAGTATTTATCAATTAATTCTTGTGAGGGCTTATAGATGTATGGATGCGGGAATCCATTCTCAATAAACGCAGGATCCTGCATGTTCGTATAACGGAAATGACAAGACCAACGAATCTCATTGTTCGTTATCTTTCCCGACTCATGCACTAATAAGGTCGAAAAAATGGCTACATCCCCCAGTTTCATCGCTTTTTGAACACGGGGATAAGATGATCGATCAAAATCAACTTCCGCAAATCCGTTTTCGATGCGATCGGTCAAAGGACCAAGTTTATGTGAACCCGGATAAAATACAACCGGTCCATGTTCAATTTCCAAATCCATCAAGGGTAACCATACGACAACCGAGTCATCGGATGCCAACATCGATGTCCAATCTTGATGCAAAGGCGTTTTATAAAAATGTTCCGACTTGGCAAGTGAAGGGTGATTGAAAAACAAAACCGGCCGAGTACACATCAGTGGATGCTCAAGACCTAAATCCTTTAACAACTCAATCAATTTCGGATTGACGGCCAATTGGTATAACTCAATCAAACCACTTTGAATCATTTTGCCACAGGAAATAAATTCCTCCAAATGATTCTCAAAAAGTGACTGCATTTGAGTCAAATAATCCCCTTCTATATGAAAACGTTTGAATTGTATATCAAAGATAGACTTAGCGGCCTCTTGGATTTGACGAATCAAATCCGGATCAAAAAGTCCTGGGAGAATAATTAAGCCTTCTTCCTTTAGTTGATTTTTTAATGCTAAACGGTCCATAAATTTTAATTTAATAGATCATCCATACCTAAAACACCTTTTTTATCCTTCACCCATTCAGCAGCAATGACTGCTCCAAGTGCAAAGCCTTCCCGACTAAACGCCTCGTGCGTAATTTCAATCTGATCAACCTTGGAAATATACTTGACCGTATGAGTTCCCGGAATAATTGACTCACGCTGAGACCAGATAGCCACCTCATTCGCAGCCGGAATTTCATTATTTACCCATTTCGTTTTCGAAGGATATGCATCGATAATTCCCTCGGCAATGGTAATCGCTGTACCAGACGGGGAATCCTTCTTTTCCAAATGATGAATCTCATTTGTATAGATATCATATTCAGGATGCCCAGCCATGAGTGCGGCCAAAGTCTTATTCAATTTAAAAAATAAATTTACGCCAATGGAGTAGTTGGAGGCGTAGAAGAATGTCGACTGATGTTTTTGCGTGGCTGCTTCTACCTCAGCTTTTTTCTCCAACCAGCCCGTCGTTCCGCAAACCACTGGAATTTGCTTTTCGATACAAGTCATTATGTTGGCGTATGCTGAAGCTGGATTCGAGAACTCAATCGCCACATCGACGTCTTGACTAGACAATTTGGCTAAATCTGATTGATTGTCCACATCAATACGCGCAACGATCTGATGTCCGCGACCCGTCGCAAGACGCTCAATCTCCTTACCCATTTTTCCATACCCAATCAATACAATTTTCATCTCACTCATTTTTTAAAATTAAACGATAAAGTTAAACCGGACACCAAACCTTGTGACAAAGGGTCGAAATCCATGATTGGTTTAACTCGCAAACCTAAATCATCCGATACATCGAAAGTCTTCAAATGGGCACTCACATTCGCATCCACAATATTCAATGCCCAGGCCAAAGCCATTCCAATGTACGTAAAATCACGATTCCGTCGAAACCCGTCATTAATTCGTTTCAATTGATTTACATCTAAATCCCGAGTAACGCCATCCTCATAAGGCACCGCAACGGTTGTTGGCGGTTTATAGGTTGGATCATCTGGACGCGGAGATACCACATAATAATACGCGCGATATTTCTTGTAACGAACCTGATTGTAATTGGCA
>JBDKFF010000113.1:0-2558 GCA_039798865.1 Bacteroidota bacterium | reverse complement strand
GGTAATTCAATCCTTCTAAAGTAAGAAGTAGTCCGGAAATATCTACCTGCCCTTGTCCTAATATTCCGCGGGTACTTTCTGAAATTTGAATGTGTGGAGTTAAATCGGCCATTCGTTTCAGCGCCTCGGAGGTGTTTATTTCTTCGATGTTCGCGTGAAAAGTATCGAACATGATTTTCACGTTTGCGTGGTTGACCTTTTTCACCAAAGCGTACAGTTCATCGGCACAGGAAACCAAGTAGCTCTCGAAACGATTGAGGTATTCGAGGCAGATGGTGATGTTTTTGGATGCGGCATAATCCGCCGCCTCACGAATCCCGTCAATGGCCCAGCTAATTTCTTGTTCGGTCGCAGGTTTTCCGGTAAAAACGCCTAATGCCGAATGGATAGGTCCTGAAATATAAGGGGAACCGAGAAATTCGGCGATATCAATCGTTGCTTTGATGTAGTTTAATCCGGCTTGACGGATGTTGGGATCGGGGGAAATGAGGTTCTCGTTCGGCCCTGCAATGCCACAGGCAAAAATCTGTAAACCGAGTCGGTCCGCCTCCTGTTTCCAAGGCCCCCAATGTGCGAGATCCGTATTGAATATGGGTATTTCAATGCCTTGATAACCGGTTTCGGCGATGAAGGCTAATTCGGCTAATACGTTTTGATCCATCTCCGGCCCGTAGACGAGCAGGTTCATTGCGATGGGGTGTTTCATGTTGAATAGGTTTGCGGGGCAAGATAATAAAATTAGAACTAAGAATATACTATGAATGTAGAGACGCGACACATCGCGTCTTTTTTAAGTTAGACGCGATGTATCGCGTCTCTACACTGTTGGTTTTCAGACGCGAGGTATCGCGTCTCTACTTTTGCTTTTGCAAAAAAGGTTGCACCATTACTGTCAGCACCAATAGCCCCGTTCCCCAATAAAACCCTGGTGACATGACCTCCTTTTGACCAAAGATAAAGACGGCCAAGATGATTCCGTAGACCGGTTCCAGCGTAATCACTAAGTTGATCGAAAAGACGGAAAAGACTTTATATAAATGGATCGTCTCCGTATAGGCATATACGGTACAGACAACCGCCAGAATCCCAATCCACAGCCAATCCCAATCGAGCGGTACATAGCCGACTCCACCTCCGAATAAGCCATAGGCCCAGACCAAACCCGTCATCACACCAGCGGCCGCCATCTCGTAAGCTGTAATCAGTTTGGGGTCATGGGTATGTGTATAATTTCCATTAATTACTGAAAAGAGTGCTCCAAAAAATCCGGCACCAATGCCCATCAATAGGCCTAGCCACTGGGCTTGTTGGACCGAAAAAATTATCACCAAGGCCACGATCACTAATAGGCCCAAGAATACTTCCACCAAAGAAATTTTGACCTTTTTCGCCAAGGGTTCCATGACCGAAGTCCAAAAGGTTTGCGTGGATAATCCCGCCAAACACATGGCCACCGTACTCACTTTGGCCGCGCCAAAAAACAATAACCAGTGCAAGGAAATGAAAACCCCATTCAATAACCAAACGCCCAAAACCTTTTGGCTTATTTTAAAGGAGCTTTTCGAATAATATAAAATTCCCGCCAATCCGAGTGCCGCGATCACACAACGGAAGAAGACAATCGTCAAGGCATTTGCCTGCGTCGCATTTCCCAATATCGCCGTAAACGCATAAAGCACCACGATGAAGTGGATTTTCAGGTAGTCCAAGAGTTTAGGAGCCTGTTTCATTTAGCGCGGAATGGTGTAGTAAAGTCCGACCCCAACGGCCGAAAAGACGATGTTCGGTAACCAAACCGCCAACATCGGTGGCATACCGCCTCCTTCGGCAATTCCCTTGCTCATCATAAAAAAGAGGATGTAAACGAAGGCCAAACAGAATCCAAGGGCAATTTGAAAACCTACCCCTCCACGCGATTTTCGCGCAGAAACCAAGAAGCCAATAATCGTCAAGATGATGACCGAAAAGGGATTCGCAAATCGAATATATTTCTCAATCAAAAAGATCTCAATTCCATCCGAGCCCCGGGATCGAACGAGGTCGA
Organism: Bacteroidota bacterium; assembly: GCA_039798865.1. Taxonomy (GTDB): domain Bacteria; phylum Bacteroidota; class Bacteroidia; order Cytophagales; family Spirosomataceae; genus Aquirufa. Next base: position 514 of record JBDKFF010000113.1, on the reverse strand, counting down.
TGTGGCGATTCAATTCCGGTAAGGTAAAGGTCTCATGCAACAAGTGCTTGTTCTGGAAATCCTTGGGTAATAAATTCAAGGTGGTATCAATCTTCGTACCATACACAAGCCCGTTCCCCGTACCGCTGAATGTTCGAATTCGATAATCGTGAATGGTCCATTTCTTCGCCAGGGAGTCCCAGGTGATGCGGTCCGACATCAATTTTTGCTTAATCTCGTTGTCGGCAATGCGCTCCAAACTAAATCGATAACCTGTGTTCGAAGTATTATCATAGCTCTCAATGTAGGCATATACATCCGACGAAATCTTGATATGCACATCACGCTTGTCGAAGAAGTAGGTATTATTAATGTACTCGTGCTCGAAGGGCACTCGAATCTTATTGGCATTCGGAACGACCCAACCAATCATACCGAATGTCGCTAAGGCAATGAGGGATGACCCGATGATATAGGGGCGCATCAAACGTGTAAAGCTGACACCCGAGCTTAAAATGGCAATGATTTCCGTTTT
>JBDKFF010000112.1:0-9437 GCA_039798865.1 Bacteroidota bacterium | reverse complement strand
AAGAGCGCCTTTTGATCTGGCTTAATTAAGGCTAAATTTTCATAGGTCAGCACTTGAAAATTCTCATGCGTCAACGTAAGAAAACGGCCCAACAAGAAGGTGACTCCTACAAGAAGTCCGTTCGCCAAAATCAGCATGGGATAATTTTCCAGGGACGAAATCGAATTGATGATACCGAGGGTAACAACCAGGAAAAAATAACCCATTTCACCGATGGGAACGGTAACCGTTCGGTAGCGAAACATGGAAAAAAGTGCGAATAGTCCGAAAGCAAATCCGAATTTCAGATCGGCTTCGGCTAATAAATAACAAAGAACAAAAAGTATTGAATTAAATAGAAAGAAGGTGAATACGAAGTCCTTATTCTTGTATTGCGGATAATAGATAAAACGAATCACGATAAACGTGAAGAACAAATTGATTAAAAACCGCAGGGCAAATAGCTCAATCATGGTAAATAAATTTTTCAAATGTACACAATTTATTAAGCGTATTCCGTTTAAATGGCAGAAGATATTTTGTCGGCAAATTGACCGAATTGGTAGTCGGCCTAAGCGCAAAGGTCGTTACTGACGAGAATCATATCTGGGAACTCCTAACTTCGTGGAAATTATCTTAAATTGCTTTTATAAATCCCATATCTATGCAATCGAAAATCGATCGAAATGAATTCTTGAAATCCCTAGGTTTAAAGGGAGCTTCCTTGTTAGCTGTTTATTGTGGGGCATCTGCCCTTAGTTCGTGTGAAAACGAAGCTGTTACACCAGCCTCAGCTGTCGATTTTACCTTGGATCTATCCAATGCGGCTTATTCAGCGCTGAATACGGTGGGAAAATATGTGATTTACAATCAAGTGGTGATTGCCCGCGTGTCATCCAGCAGCTTTGCGGCAGTGACCCAAATTTGTACGCATGAAGGCAAGGCTCAGGTGATCTACAATGGAACGAAATTTTACTGTACGGCCCACGGAGCTACGTTTAGCACGAGTGGTACGGCAGAATCGGTTACGAGCAAAGCGTTAAAAACCTACCAAACAACCTTGACGGGAACAAGCCTTCGCGTGTATGCATAAGCTATTTATCACCGGTATCTGTCTGTTTGTCACATTTACGCTTTCGGCGCAGGATGACCTGATGGCTATGCTCGAGAAAGAAGACGCCAAACAGACGAATTATACCTTGGCGACATTTAAAGCATCCCGTTTGATCAATGGGCAAAGTGTGGAAACCATCGCCAAAAAACATTTGAATTTCTGGATATCGCATCGCTTTGGGGCGATTAATTCGGGGTTCATTGACAATTTCCTCGGATTGGACGAGGCCCGAATTCGATTGGGTTTGGAATATGCCTTGACAGATCGTTTGCTGGTGGGCGCTGGTCGCTCCACCATTGAGAAAACCTATGATACCTATGCCAAATACAAGGTCTTACGTCAATCCAATCGCATGCCGGTAACCGTGACGGCGTATGGAAGTATTGCGAGCAACACGATGAAGACAGGCTACACGATGGAGTCGGGGACCGTGATGCGCTTCAACAATAATTTGCAGCGTCAAACCTTTATGGGGCAAGTCTTGATTGCCCGTAAGTTTACGGATAAACTTTCTTTGCAGGTCATGCCTACGATCTTTCACAACAATTTGGCGGAGAACGTTTACATGGAAAATACGCAGGCAGCGATGGGCGTGGGAGGCCGTTACAAGGTCAGTAACCGATTGAGCATCTCGGCGGAATATTATTACAATTTGGTCGAAAAAGAGGAATATGAATTAGCGGCTGGCCAAAAATACCCCTACCACAACTCCTTGGCGATTGGTTTTGACATCGAAACGGGTGGGCACGTATTTCAGTTGCACGTCACAAATTCCCGTGGAATGATTGAAAAACACTTCATCGGCCAAACGATCGGTACATGGCAAAATGGGGATCTGTTTTATGGCTTCAACATGGCCCGAACCTTCAGTTTAGAACCTAAAATCAAAAAATAATGAGACGCCTTTTTATACTCCTATTGATGTGTGTAGCTGGAACAGCGCAAGCACAATTATTTGCGACCCAGAACGGGGAAATCTCATTCTTTTCGAAGACACCGATGGAAGACATCGATGCAGTGAATAAACAAGTGGGAAGCATTATCAATTCCGCCAACAATGAGGTGGCGGTTCAGATGCGTGTGACCAATTTTGTTTTCCCCAACAAATTGATGCAAGAGCATTTCAATGAAAATTACCTGGAGACGGACAAATACCCGTCGGCAACATTTAAAGGAAAAATCAAGGAGGCTGTTGATTTGAAAGTGCCCGGAACATATGCCGTGACAGCAGCTGGACAAGCGACAATTCATGGGGTGACAAGGCCTGTGGAATTACGTGGCACGATCGTATCGACGGGAAAAAGTTTATCCTTGCAATGCGCGTTTGATATTCGATTGGACGAATATAAAATTGATATTCCAAAGATTGTTTTTGCCAAAATCGCAGAGATCATTAAGGTTAAAGGAAACATTCAATACAACATTCGATAAGTGAAGAAATTCATTTTATTCATTTCTTGTTTGATGCTGGTTGCTTGTTTGGAAGAGAAGAACATTGCGCCGAGTACAACTACCAAGGTAGATACGACCACGGTGACTCAATTACCGTCGAGTACTAATACCTGTGATACCCTGCTAATTAGTTTTGACAAATCGATTTGGCCCATTATTCAAAAAAACTGTGTTAGTTGCCATAGTGCGACAAGCCCATCGGCTGGAATCGACTTATCCACTTACAGCAAAATTTTACCCTATGTTCAAAATGGGAAATTGTATGGCTCGATTACCCATGCGGCGGGATATAAACCGATGCCCTCGGCGACGACCAAGTTGAGTAATTGCGATTTGACGATCATTCGAAAATGGTTACGCGGTTCCGCCCCGAGTGGGAATATTATGGTCGACCTAAATCCCGCAAACCCGGTCAATCCGGTCGTGGAAGTTCCGGTGACCAAGCCTCCTGTAACCCTAAACTGTAGCCCAGATACGGTATATTTTAAACAAAAAATCCTTCCCTTACTCGTCTCCAATTGTGCCATGAGTGGTTGTCATGATGCCATTTCCAAAAAGGATGGGGTGATCTTAACGGATTACACGAACATCATGCGGGAGGTTCGGGTGAGCAATCCCGCTTCGAGTGATTTATACCGATCACTGATTGCAACAGGGGGAGATCGAATGCCGCCGGCAGGCCCACTTTCGACGGAGAATATCAACAATGTCCTTACTTGGATTAAGCAAGGAGCTAAAAATAATTCCTGCGAGGCTTCCGCGGCGAATTGTGTGACCACAAATGTGAGTTATAAATCCATCATTCAACCGATGTTGGCAACCCATTGTACGGGCTGTCACAGTGGGACAAGACCCTCAGGAGGGATTGATTTAACAAGCCATGCGAATGTTCAAAAATATGCCATCAATGGCAAGTTATATGGATCTATCGTGCATCAAACGGGATATATCCCCATGCCATCTGCCACGACAAAACTGAGTACCTGCGAAATCGATCAGGTTAAATCTTGGATTGTGGCAGGATCGCTCAATAATTAAAACATGAAAACACTTATCCAAGATCAAGCCATTGAATGGACCGACTTAGGGGAAGGGATCCAACGGAAGGTAATGGCCTACGACGCCGGCATGATGATCGTGAAAGTAGCCTTTGAGAAAGGGGCTGTGGGAACTTTGCATCAGCATCCACATACCCAAGCGTCCTATGTTTCCAAAGGAGTTTTTGACATTACGATCGATGGGAAAACAGAACGCCTAGGTGCGGGTGATGTCTATTTTGTGCCGAGTGATCAAATTCACGGCGCAGTATGTATCGAAAAAGGCGAATTAGTCGATGTTTTCGCTCCCATGCGGGAAGATTTCGTGTAATTATCAGTTTATCGATATACTATTACATATAGTCATTCGTTGACTAACGCTGCCGGGGTCTGAAGACCCCGGCAGCGTTTACCCGGTTTACGCGTCAATCGAATCATACACGATTACCTTCTTCCACAAATGAGCGTTGTTTTTAACAAACTCTTGATGGATCGGATGGTCTTGATAAACTTTTTGGCCTTCCTCATCATCAAAAAACATCAATTCGGAAACGTCCCAGGAGGTGTCCACCACCTCGCGTTTTTCGGTAGAAGCCAAGGTACCAATATGAATCTCCTTGATGGTCGGAATGCCTTTCAAACGCTTTAATCCTTCGATTAATTGTTTTTTATCTGCTTCGGAATTGGGGTTGTTCAACCAGAAAAACACATGGTGCAATAATGGTTTTTTGGCAGGACTTTGGCCTAATGCGGCGCCAACTAAAGGGCTGGCCGCTAAAAATGTTCTTCTTTTCATTTTAAATGGGTTTGAATGTAAATATGACGATTTTTAAGTGTACTTAAAATAGAAAAAAACCAAAAAGCAAAAGATTTCAGGGTAGGCCCACGTTGGAATAAGCCGAATTAATACATATTTGTGAGATGAAAATGAAACGCATGTGGCTTTTTCGGATTTGTTTGTTCATAACGCTCCTGGTAGCGGCTAATCGTATTTTTGCCTGGACAGAATTAAATCAGAAATCCAAATACGCGCTTCAAATCCAATCCGATCTCGAAGAAGAGGAGGAAGATGAAGTTGATTTAATTCCTTTCCTTTCGGAAAATTGGGAATTTAAGCCCTCGGTACAATTTTCATCAAAAAATCTCAATCGATTCAGAACTTCGATAAGTAAGCCATTCAAGCTTTTTATTCGTTTATGCAATTTGCGACTGTAGACCAACGCATCTTATTCCGCATTTCAACTTATTTCCGAACAAGGCTTGTTTTAAAGTCCCTAACCATTCCGTCACATGAAAATTCTATGTGTAATGTTTCTAGCTATGCTAGGAATTCATCAGGCCGTTGCGCAAGACAACGAAGCCTTAAAAATTAAATTAAACGAATCAGGCAGTCATTATTTTCAAACCACTTTCCTAAATCAAGTTTGGATCCGAGCAAATGAAAGCAACCCGGGTACAACAATCCAAGGAGATCCGGCAAGCAATTCCTTCGACATCGGACTTCGCCGGACGCGAATTCAAATGTTTGGTCAAATCACCGATCGAACATTTATCTATTTCCAGTTTGGCCAAAACAACTTTAACTCGATGTTTAACAGTAATGGAAATCGAAAAGTAGCGCCCTTCTTCCATGATGCCTTAGGCGAATATCGAGTTTCCGATAAAAACCAATTGAAAGTCGGCGCAGGTTTAAGCATCATCGCGGGGCTTTCCCGCTTCTCCCAACCGAGCATTGGTACCATCACGACAATGGATGTCCCCGTGTTCGCCCAAACGACCGTTGACCAAATCGACCAATTCTCACGCAAACTAAGCGTTTACGCCCGAGGACAAGTGGGCAAATGGGATTATCGATTCATCTTGAGTGACCCCTTCCCCATCAGTTCCAATGGGCAAACGCCTCCTGCCTTGAGTCGAGTGGCTAACTTCGGCACGAAAGGACATAGCCTACAACAACAAGCCTTTGTCATGTATCAGTTTTTTGAACACGAAAACCATACGACTCCTTACATGGCAGGAACCTATTTGGGAACTAAGAAAGTAGCCAACATTGCTGTGGGAGCCATTCATCAATCCAAGGCATTGTGGAGTAAAACCGCAGCGGGAGATACGACCAATCATGATTTGATTCACTGGGCCGTGGAAGGATTTTTAGATATGCCGTTAGCTAACAAAAGTGCGATTAATGCTTATTTGGGTTACTTCAACACGAATTATGGGACAAATTATTTGCGCTACAATGGCCTCATGAATCCAGCCAATGGAACAACATTAAATACTTCCAATTCAATAACGGGTCAAGGGCCGACTTACGGAAATGCCTATCCGATGTTCGGAACGGGACATGTGATTTATGGTCAATTGGGTTATTTACTCCCTTCTAAACGCTGGATGCCCTATGCTTCGGCCACCCTGGCGCAATACGATCGGATGCAAGGCTTAGCTACGAATACCTTTAATTTTGGAATCAACTATTTCATACAAGGACATAAATCGAAGTTGAGCCTCGACTTCCAAAACCGGCCGAGTTACCAGGTGCAAAGCGATGTGATCAAAGCAGGCAATCGATTGAACACATTAACCTTACAATTTCAATTATTCATCTAAAAATTGATAGCTTTGAAAACGTTGAGCTTATTCGCCTAACTGAATAGAAAAAAGATATGCAATTAAAAGAAGTACACGAATCGGAAACCACCTACACGGAATTGATGATTCCGTCATACGCTAATTTTGGAGGCAAGGTCCATGGGGGGATTATCTTATCCTTGTTGGACAAAGTAGCCTACATCTGCGCCTCCAAACACAGTCACCAATATTGCGTCACGGTTTCCGTCGAGGGAGTCGAATTCAAAAGTCCAGTGGAAGTAGGGGATTTGGTGGAAATTAAGGCATCGGTTAATTATGTGGGACGCACCACGATGATTATTGGCATGCGCGTGGAGTCCTTTAATCCGCGGGATGGGATTGTCCGACATACCAATTCCTGCTATTTTACGATGGCGGCCAAAGACGAACATGGCAACTTAACCGAAGTACCAGGCTTGAAACTACGGACGGAACAACAAGTAAGGCGCTTTTATGAGGGCAAATGCATACGGAAACTTTCGCAAGAAAAGCGGGAAATCCTCAAGTCCAATTTGGGTTTACCGGAAATGAGACAGGAATGCGCAGAGGAGCGTTGCACGATTGAGATCTAATTTCAGTATAAAGTTCCTCACATTGCCTTTAACAGATATAAACCTATAAAACGCTATGAATCAATTACATGAATCCTCCCGCAGAACCTTTCTGAAAAATGCGGCCTTATTAAGTTCAGCGGCGGTATTCCCGTCATTTATCTCGAAAAATTCGGGGGACAAAGTCAATTTGGCTTGTATCGGAATTGGAAATCAAGGTGGATTGGATGTCATGTCCTTGTACAGCACAGGTTTATGTAATATTGTCGCGCTTTGCGATGTGGATATGGGGGCACCACAGACCTTGAAGGTCTTGGAGAAATTTCCAGACGTCCCACGTTTTCAAGATTTTCGTCAGATGTTCGACAAGATGGGAAATCAGTTTGAGGCGGTATCCATCGGGGTGCCGGATCATTCCCATTTCCCGATTACGATGATGGCCTTAGCGATGGGCAAGCACGTCTTTGTGGAAAAGCCGATGGCACGTACCTTCCATGAGGTAGAACTCATGATGGCCGCGGCACGCAAGCATCCGAATTTGGTGACGCAAATGGGTAATCAGGGTCACTCGGAGGCCAATTACTTTCAGTTTAAGGCCTGGAAAGAGGCTGGCATCATCAAGGATGTGACTTCGATGACCGCACACATGAACTCCCCACGCCGTTGGCATGGATGGGATCCAAAAATCAAAAGCTTCCCACCGGCAGAGGCGATACCGAGTACCTTGGATTGGGACATCTGGCAAGGAGTTGTGCAGCCGCATGACTATCAAAAAGACTTCGTGAATGGACAATGGCGCTGCTGGTTTGATTATGGATTAGGAGCTTTGGGCGACTGGGGGGCACACATTATGGATACGGCGCATGAATTTTTGGAATTAGGTTTGCCCACAGAAATCAATATGTTGCGCGCGGATGGACATAATGACTTTTTCTATCCGATGTCTTCGACGATACAATTCAAATTCCCTGCACGCAAATCGATGCCAGCGATGGATATAACCTGGTACGATGGATTGAATAATATCCCTCCGGTACCGTCTAATTATGGAACAACGGAATTAGATCCGAACATCCCACCGGCGAGCAATGGTAAAATCCAGCCGGCCAAATTGAATCCGGGCAAGATTATTTACAGCAAGGATTTAACCTTCAAAGGAGGCTCGCACGGCTCTACCCTATCTATATTGGGAGACGCTGCTAAAGATTTGAAATTGCCAGAGGTCATGAAAAGTCCATCGAATCACTATGCCAACTTCCTGAAGGCCTGCATGGGACAAGAAAAGACACGTTCCCCATTCGCGATTGCGGGTCCCTTGAGTCAAGTATTCTCATTGGGTGTATTGGCGCAGAAGCTGAATACGAAATTGGTGTTTGATCGGGAAACGAAGTTGATTACCAACAACAAATTAGCGAACCAATTGCTTGTGGGCCCCGCACCTCGAAAAGGTTGGGAGCAATACTACAAAATCTAGTTCTTCCGATACATATCGGGGTAGATTTTCAGTTGGCCTTTTTCGTCAAAATCCACAAGACTATACCAAATGATCAGCGGGGTATCTCGCTTAATCGTTAGGTAGGTTGGGATTTTATCCGAGTAAGGTGCCTGCGAATCCAGCGTATCGATGGCGGCCGAATGGGGTCTAATTAACCATGAACCTAATCGAAGCGGTTTTTCTAATCGGATACAGCTGTGGCTGTAAAATCGCTTTTCCCTCGCAAATAATTTCTTTTCAGACGTATCATGGAGGTACATCTTGAAAGGATTATCAAACGTGATTTTCATGATACCCAATGTATTCCATTTTCCACTGCGTTGACGCATGGAATAGGGGAAATAATTGGCATTCAATCGATGCCAGGGCACCGATTCAGGGGAAACCTTTTGATTATTTCGATCGAAGATCTCCAAATGACTCGCATAGAAATAGCGAATATTTTTTCGAATTTCGGGCACTAATTCCTCGATACAAATCGATCGCGGAACACTCCAATAAGGAGTGACAATGATTGTTTTCAATTGACTACTGAGTGTTTTACTCGGAGTACTCGGTTTACCGAGCACCACCCGCATTTTTAAAACTTGTTGGCCAGACTCATAGGCCCTTAACTGGGCCGATGGAATATTCACGACCACCATCGAGCGATTTGCCTTTACTGCGGCCAACCACCTGAATTCATTTGCCGACTTTATCAGCAGTTTCCGATCCGAGGCGCTCAATTGGCTTGAATCCCGTAATACCTTCAATATGTTAAGCACCTCATCATTTTCATTAATTAGACGATAAGCTAATTGTTTAATTTTTGGCGAATTCCAGAGTTGGCCATAACGAATTCGATAAGCCTCTTTGGGTAATTTGAAATCATAGCCTTGAAAACGCAGTTTGGGTTGTACGCCGAAACGGAGGTCCATCATGAATCGCTGTACTGCATTTCTAGCGGCTAGGGTATCGTTGGGCCCGTATAGGTAATCGCTTTGTTGGAGACCCAGGGATTCCGCATGTTGCATGAGCGAATCCAAGGGGCTTTGCGCCTGAATAGGGAATGATAGTAGAATTAAAAGGATTATCGAATATTTCAAAATGATATAATCTTTGGTTAACAGCGTTTGTTAACCAAAGGTAGCAGAAATCACGTGGAAATAGGATACCGTTCGATAGATACGCGGGTCAACCTA
>JBDKFF010000111.1:0-6880 GCA_039798865.1 Bacteroidota bacterium | reverse complement strand
CAGCACTTGCTTTCGCGCCTGCCTTATCGCCACTCTTCGCTTGAATCTTTGCCTGCAAGTGTAAAACCCAATAGGCATTTGGATTAGCCTCAACTGCCTTTCCAACCCACTCCAAGGCTTTCTTCAAATCACGACCTGTCTCGAAGTAGTACGATGCTGCCTCGAAATAAGGACGAGAATCTACCGTCATCGCTTTCTCAATCGAAGCCGCAATTTTCGCATCAATTTCCGTTTCTACCGGAATAGATACCGATGCCTTTTCCCAAGATAAAACCATGTCTAGCTTGTTGGCAATTACATTTGCGAAGTGAATCGTGAATGACTCGACCGACTGTGGTAATGCTGTCGCAGCTAATTTAACTTTTAACACATCCTCCTCCGGCTTGTAGTTAAACACACCATTAGTTCCCTTGTTGAAGAGAATCTCCCAAGAAAATTGTGAGGGGATAGTCAATAGCTGGTAAGTACCCGCTTTCAACGCTTGACCTGCAATCTTTACGTCCTCACCAAATGTTATGGTCGTTGGAGAATTAGCTCCCGTGCGCCAAACTTTTCCGAAAGGAACCACATCGCCAAAGATCTTACGGCCTTTGATAACCGGACGCGAATATTTTACCTCAACGAATGATAATGAAAAGTCCTGTTTGATGCTTTGTGCAGGACTAGGTGCAGGTGTTTTAATGCCTTGGGCGAAAGCACCTGTTGAAATAACCCATAAAACGATCAACAATACTTTTTTCATGATTAAGCGGATAATGCTTCTGCTCCTCCTACGATCTCAAGGATCTCCTTCGTAATAGCAGCTTGGCGTGAACGGTTATACTCTAATTTCAATGCCTTGATTAACTCACCCGCATTATCTGTCGCCTTATCCATCGCCGTCATACGTGCACCATGCTCAGAGGCATTGGATTCCAATAAGGCACGGAAAACAGATAATTTCACTGACTTTGGAATCAATTCATTGATGATTTGCTCCTCAGATGGTTCAAAGATGTAATCTACATTGGATGCATTCGCAGCCGAATCAGTACTTTCCTGTAAAGGAAGCAATTGCTCCGTGCGAATGATTTGAGTTGCTACATTTTTGAATTCATTGAATACTAATTCCACCACATCGTATTTGCCAGCTGCGAAATCAGCTAAGATTTCATCACCCACCACACGAACTTTGTTGAAATTCAAACCTGCGAAGATTTCTGTATGCGCTGTATTCAATTTGTAACCACGACGACCTAAGTATTCGGCTCCTTTTTTACCAAGAGTTAACACTTCAACCTTACCAGCTGCATGCAGATCGGCATATTTTTCTTGAATCAACGCAATGGTTGCTTTACCAATGTTCGCATTGAATGCGCCACAAAGACCACGATCTGAAGTGACCACCAAGATTAACACATTGTTCACCGGACGAACCTGGGTGAAAACGTTCTCTTGACCCGCTTCTGTTTTGGCAGAAACCGTTGCAATCATCTCAGCGAGTTTCTTCGCATAAGGACGCATTTGTGTGATGGCGTCCGTAGCACGACGCAATTTTGCCGCCGAAACCATTTTCATGGCCTTGGTGATTTGCTGCGTCGAGTTTACGGATACAATTCTATTTCTTACTTCTTTTAAGGAAGCCATACAAATCTAATTTTTATACTGCGTATTTAGCTGCTACTTCATTACCCACACGCTTCAATGTCGCTGTTAGGGTATCATCAAATTTACCTTGACCCAAAGCGTCTAATGTCGCTTTTTCTGTCGCACGTAAAACTTGAATGAAATCTTGCTCAAACTCACGAACCTTGTCTACTGGTACTTTATCCAAGTTACCTGTTGTAGCCAAGTAAATCATCGCTACTTGATCTTCCACACGTTGCGGAGCAAACTGAGGTTGCTTCAACATCTCCAAGTTACGACGACCACGTTCGATCGTTAATTTCGTCGAGGCATCTAAATCAGAACCAAACTTCGCGAAAGCTTCTAACTCACGGAATTGTGCTTGATCCAATTTCAATGTACCAGCTACTTTCTTCATCGACTTGATTTGCGCGTTACCCCCCACACGTGATACCGAAATACCTACGTTGATCGCTGGACGAATACCCGCGTTGAATAAGTTGGTCTCCAAGAAGATCTGACCATCTGTAATCGAAATTACGTTGGTCGGAATATACGCCGAAACGTCACCCGCTTGTGTTTCAATGATTGGAAGGGCTGTTAAGCTACCGCCACCTTTTACGATGCCTTTGATTGACTCTGGCAAGTCGTTCATGTTACGCGCGATTTCGTCTGAGTTGTTAATCTTCGCCGCACGCTCCAATAAACGAGAGTGTAAGTAGAATACGTCACCTGGGTACGCCTCACGTCCTGGTGGACGACGTAACAACAAGGAAACTTCACGGTAAGCTACCGCTTGTTTTGATAAGTCATCATACACAACTAAGGCTGGACGACCTGTATCACGGAAGAATTCACCGATAGCAGCACCTGTAAACGGAGCGTAGAATTGCATCGGAGCAGGATCTGCAGCCGTCGCCGAAACGATTACCGTGTAATCCATTGCACCTGCTTTGCGTAATGTTTGCTCAACTTGCTTCACCGTCGAAGCTTTTTGACCAATCGCTACATAAATACAGAATACAGGCTCACCCTTATCGTAGAATTCTTTTTGATTAATGATTGTATCGATACAAACTGCTGTTTTACCAGTTTGACGGTCACCGATTACCAACTCACGTTGGCCACGACCTACCGGAATCATCGCATCAATCGCCTTGATACCTGATTGCAAAGGTTCGGTTACCGGTTGACGGAAAATTACTCCCGGAGCCTTACGCTCCAATGGCATCTCGTATAAAGTACCAGTAATAGGGCCATTGCCATCGATTGGCTCACCAAGCGTGTTTACCACACGACCTAAAATTCCATCACCTACTTTAACCGAGGCAATTAAATTGGTACGCTTAACGGTATCACCTTCTTTGATTTGGCTAGAGTCACCTAAAAGTACAGCTCCTACGTTGTCTTCCTCCAAGTTCAATGCCAAGGCTTTTAAACCGTTTTCGAAAACGATCAACTCACCTGCTTGTACATTGGATAATCCATAAATACGAGCCACACCATCACCCACTTGGAGTACAGTGCCTATTTCTTCTAATTCTGCTTGAGTTTTCGCTTGAGATAATTGTTCTCTCAAAATTGCCGAAACCTCATCTGGTCTTACTGATGCCATACTAAAGTTTTATGAAGAGTTTAATTTTTTACTAGATAATTTCGGGTGCAAAATTAGTCATGAAATTTGAATATTCCCATAACTTTATCAAAAAATGACCTTAATCATAAGACTTTTTTTAGATTCTTATTTGTTGGGATAATTTCACTCTGTTAAATGCCGTTAAAATTGTTGAGTGAGCCGACATTTTCGTGTATCTTCGAAACTTTATTAGTATTAAAACGACAACTATGCAATTGACTTTCTTTCGTGCTGCGCTCTTAGCCAGTCTATCATTTATGTCTTTGGTGACTTTTGCTCAAACAAATTCAAAGGCTAAGCCCAAAACCAAACCTAAGTTGACTATTTCGGTTACGAAAGTCCCTGTCAAGGAATTTAATTCAACCATTGATTCAGTTTCCTATGCAGTTGGTGTTTTGGTTGCCCAAAATTTCAAATCACAAAAGGTAAGCCTTAATCCGGAAATGGTCGCGAAAGGATTCGCATCCGTGACTTCGGGAGGTACTTTATTGATCAACGAGCAAGAATGCCAAAGCGTTATGAATAATTTCATGATGAAAAACCAGCAAGCTCAAATGGCTGAGCAAGCCAAGCAATATGAACCGAATCGAATTGCTGGAGAAAAGTTCTTAGCAGACAATAAAAAGAAAGATTCTGTGATTACGACCGCTTCCGGCCTGCAGTACAAAGTTATCAAGATGGGAGATGGTCCTAAGCCAACAGCGGCTGATAAAGTCAAAACACATTACCATGGGACATTAATCGATGGAACCATCTTCGATTCGTCGGTACAACGTGGCGAACCTGTTTCATTTCCCGTATCAGGCGTAATTCCTGGTTGGGTTGAGGCGCTTCAGTTGATGCCTGTAGGTTCGAAATTTAAATTATTCATTCCTCAAGACCTTGCATACGGAATTCGTGGGGGTGGTCAAACAATCAAGCCATATTCAGCGTTGATTTTTGAAGTAGAATTGTTAGCTATCGAAAAAGAATAAATATGAAAAGGATACTTCCGATCTTAATTCCACTTTCACTTTTGGTCGTGGTTTTTCTTCACGGAAAAACACAGGGGAAACTTGAGGTTCCTACTTACCAACAAGGTGAATTACAGCCATCTGAGACACAAAAGAAAGTGGAGCGTTTGGTGTTTGGTATCTTAAGCAATTACCATTATCGGAAAGTGCCTGTCAATGATTCCTTGTCATCCAAAATTTTTGATGCCTATCTGAAAGATTTGGATCCCAACAAAGTGTATTTTTTGGCTTCAGACATTGAGGAAATTGAGAAATATCGATTTACGATTGATGAGCAATTGAATCTGGGGGACTTGACATCCGCATTTCAGATCTACAATTTATATCAAAAACGTTTGATGGAACGCTTTGCCTATGTGGAGAAAATCATCAAGCAGCCGATGGATTTCAGCATCGATGAAAGCTATCAACCCGATCGTGAAAAAGCACCTTGGGCTAAATCGACCGCAGAACTCGATGACTATTGGCGCAAGGATGTGAAACGTCAATTGTTGGACTGGAAGATCGGGGGTAAAGCAGATACGACCGCAACGCGTGAGTTAAGCGATCGTTACAAGCGTTCCGCGAAATACATGGCTCGTACCCGTGCAGAAGATGTTTTTCAATTGTTCATGAATGCCTACACGGAAAGTATTGACCCACATACATCTTACATGATTCCGAAAACCGCTCAGGAATTCAACAAGGACATGGCGCAGAGTTTTGAGGGGATTGGTGCTACGCTTCGTTTGGAGGGTGATTATGTGACGATTCAAGATTTGGTTCCTGGCGGTCCTGCCTTCCGTTCCAAACAAATTAATCCGAAAGATCGAATTGTCGGCGTAGCGCAAGGGGATGATGGAGCCTTCGTCGATGTAATCGGTTGGTTTACAGATGATGCGGTTAAGTTGATCCGTGGCCCGAAAGGCACCGTGGTTCGCTTGAAGATTTTAGCAGGATCAGGTGTGACGGGTTCGCCAACATCCGAAGTACGCATCGTTCGGGAGAAAATCAAACTGGAAGAGCAAACAGCTAAAAAAGAAGTTTTGCAATTCAAACAAGGTCCTAACACCTTTAAGCTTGGATTAATTACCATTCCGATGTTCTATCGTGATTTCGAAGGGGCTCGCAAGCGTGAGGCTGATTTCAAGTCGACTTCGGCCGATGTACGTAAGTTTTTGAATGAGTTTAAGCAGGAAGGGATCGATGGTCTCGTGATTGATCTCCGCAACAACGGAGGCGGTTCACTAACTGAAGCGGTCGAACTAACGGGTTTATTTATTCCGAAAGGTCCTGTGGTACAACGGAAACAATCAGATGGTAAGATTTCTCAGGAAGTAGATCGTGACCCAGTTCAAGTCTATGACGGTCCCATGGCCATCATGATTAATCGTTTCTCTGCATCGGCTTCCGAGATTTTTGCCGCTGCGATTCAAGACTATAAACGTGGAATTATCGTAGGAGAACAGTCTTATGGAAAAGGAACGGTACAGTCTGTGATTGATTTAGATAATTACATGGATGAGAAAGATCCCGCAGGCCAGTTGAAAATTACCTTGGAGAAATTCTACCGTGTGAATGGTTCATCGACACAGCATAAGGGCGTGAGTCCAGATTTTGCCTTACCTTCAGCCTTTTCCGCGGAAGAGTATGGCGAAAGTTCTCAGCCATCCGCTTTGCCTTGGGATATGATTCCGACGACTTCATTTACCCCGACAAACAATATTGTAGGGCCAACGATGAGTCAATTGAAGTCGGCATTTCAAACCCGATTAAAAACCAAGCCAGATTTGATTAAACTGAAGCAGGATTTTGAGCGATGGAAAAAAATCAAGGAGCAAAATTCCATTTCCTTGAATATGGAGAAGCGCAAGAAGGAATTAGATGATCAAAAGAAAAAACCGGATGAATCGCAAGCGGTCATGGATGCTTTAGGAGCTAGCGAAGAATCAGAAACGGATAAGGCAAAGAAGGAAAAATCGGGGGATAAACATGCGAAGGATGCCTATCTAAAAGAAACCCAACAAATTTTGTCGGATTGGATTTCATCAGGTGCGCGCAAAATTGCCAAGGTTCAATGATCGAATTGTCCCAAATCCTCGAAAATGCCAAGCCCCTCGTTCGCGAGACTGGGCAGTGGATTCAATCCATGGTCAATACCATCGGGGAGTCGGATATACAGTACAAGGGGACCAATGATTTGGTGTCTTTTGTAGACCAACAAGCGGAATCCCGTTTAAAGGAAGGCCTTTCTCGTATTTTTCCAGAAGCCGGTTTTGTGGCGGAAGAGAGTGCCTCGGATTACAGTGAGGTAGGAGATGGCTATTATTGGGTAATAGATCCCTTGGATGGGACAACCAATTTCTTGCATCGTTTGCCTATTTATGCAGTTTCGGTCGGTTTGATTTACAAGAAACAAGCCATTTTAGGCTTGATTTATGAACCCAACCGGGATGAGTTATTTTATGCAGCAAAAGGGCAGGGGGCTTATTTGAATGAGCGTCGGATTCAGGTTTCCCAGCAAGCCTCGATGAGTAAGAGTTTATTAGCGACGGGTTTCCCTTATTATGATTTTTCTTATCAAGACCGATATTTGGCTTTATTGAAGGAATTAATGCGGACCTCCCATGGCTTACGTCGAATGGGT
>JBDKFF010000110.1:0-5633 GCA_039798865.1 Bacteroidota bacterium | reverse complement strand
AAAGTAGTGACCGAATTTAACGGCCAAAAAACAGGTGTCATGCATGCCTGTGGTCACGATTCACACGTGGCTATTTTGATGGCGGTGGCTGAAATTTTGGCATCAGAAAAGGCGAATTTGGCGGGGACGGTTAAGTTTATTTTCCAACCAGCTGAAGAAGGTGTTTACAATGACAAAGGAGAAATGATTCTTTCGGGTGCCGAATTAATGGTAAAAGAAGGCGTTTTGGAGAATCCGAAAGTTGATGTGATTTTTGGTCTGCACATCGCGGCGGGTTCCGATAATGGCGTTATTGAATACAAGCCAGGTGCAACCATGGCAGCGGTGGACCAATTGGACATCAAGGTAAAAGGTAAGCAGGCACATGGGGCCAGTCCTTGGACAGGAATTGACCCGATTGTGATTTCATCGCAAATCGTGATGGGTTTACAAACCATCGTTTCTCGCTCCGTGAACATTACGGAAGATCCGGCCATTGTAACGGTGGGAGCGATTCATAGTGGTATTCGCCAAAACATCATTCCCGAGAATTCACACATGATTGGTACGATTCGTACGTTCGGGGTGGAGCAACGCAAATTAGTTCACCAACGCATCAAAGATATTGCCACCAACATCGCAGAAAGCGGCGGGGGTAAGGCCGATGTGACCATAGGTACCGGTTATCCCGTAACTTACAATAATCCTGAATTGGTCGAAAAAATGTTGCCAACCTTGCAAGGTGTGAATGGAAAAGACCGAGTTCGTGTAGTTCCAGCACATACGGGGGCAGAGGATTTCTCATTCTTCCAACAAAAAGTTCCGGGAATCTTCTTCTTCTTAGGTGCTCGTCCTGATAACAAAAAAGCGGATGAGGTAGCAGGTCACCATACACCCGATTTCCATTTGGATGAAGGTCATTTCCAAGTGGGCGTGAAGGCCCTAAGTAGCTTGGTGGTGGATTACATGGATATGGCTCAGCCGAAGAAAAAGAAATAAAAATTGTAGAGACGCGATACTTCGCGTCTCTTTTTTTGACGTGAGGTATCGCGTCTGTACGTTTTTTTAGACGCGAAGTATCGCGTCTCTACATGCTATGAAAAACATCTTTCTACTCCTGCTCTTAGTGGGCCCTTTGGCTTATGCTCAAAACATTCGAACCGAATTATGGAAAAAGCCATGGAAGGCGCAATGGATTACCTATTCCGCCGATGGCACCGCAAGTATTTACAATCCTGCGACGCTGAAAGATTATGGGGTCTATAAATTCCAGAAGAAAGTAAGCTTGAAAGAGAAACCTGCTAAATGCCTCATCCATGTATCCGGCGATAACCGCTATAAACTTTACGTGAATGGTACTTGGGTTTCCGCAGGACCCGCGCGCGGAGATTTGTATTTCTGGAACTTTGAGACTTTGGATATTGCTCCTTATTTAAAAGCAGGCGAAAATCAGTTAGAGGCCTTAGTTTGGAACGAGGGAAGGGGAAAACCGGAGGCACAAATCTCTTTTGTCACCGGATTTATTTTGCAAGCTGACGAACCAAGTCAGGCCGATTTTAACACGGGCGGCGACTGGCTTGCTTCCAAAAATTTAGGAATTACGCCTCTACAACCCCGCGTACCGGGCTATTATGTGGCCGGACAAGGAGAATTTCAAGAATTTGCCAAAGCCTGGTCTCCATTTATCTCTGCGAAATCTTTGGGCCCTGGGTTAACCAAGGGCGCTGCCATCGATTCCCGCGGTTGGATGTTATATCCCGCTGCGATTCCGCCCATGGAATTAACGGAGCAGCGGTTTGCATCGGTCCGACAAGGCGGTGGGGATTTAATTCATGGCAAGGCCATGATCATCCCGGCCAACTCAAGTGTCGATCTTTGGATTGACCAGGGCGTGTTAACCAATGCCTACCCGCAATTGGATTTCACAGGAGGTAAAGACGCCAAAATCGGACTTACTTATGCCGAGGGCTTGTATGAGAAAAAGCCTTTAAGCAATACCACCAAGAATCCGAATCACAAGGGTAATCGGAATGAAATTGCCGATAAATACTGGTTGGGCCGTAAGGATAGCCTTATCGCCGACGGCGCGTCGCATCGTTTCGAGACGATGACCTACCGCACCTTTCGCTATGTACGTCTGACCGTAAAGACGGAGGCGGAACCCTTGACCTTGAATGATTTTAAATCCGTGTTTACGGGTTTCCCTTTTCAGGCTAAGGCTTCATTAAAATCCAACAATACCTTGATTCCTCAATTACTGGATGTCGGCTTTCGCACCGCACGCCTTTGTGCCATGGAATCCTACATGGACTGTCCTTATTATGAGCAATTGCAATACATCGGTGATGCGCGGATTCAAGCGCTGGTAAGTATGTATTATGCGGGGGATGAGCGTTTGGTGAGACAGGCCTTGGATCACATGGATCACTCGAGGATAGCGGAGGGGATTACCTTGAGTAGGTATCCGACCGACTTGCACCAACAAATTCCCACGTTCTCGCTCTGGTACATCGGGATGTTGCATGATTATTTGCGTTATGGGAAGGATCCCAATTTCTTAAAGGATAAATTAGCTGGGATGCGGGGCATTTTGGATTATTTCTCCCGATTTGAAGGCAGCGATGGAACCTTGCAAAATGTTCCCTATTGGACTTTTTCAGATTGGGTTAATGCTTGGCCTCGTGGCATTGCGCCGGTCGGCCCATCCGGACGTTCCTCGGTCATCGATTTTCAATACCTCTGGGTCTTACAAAATGCGGCAGAATTGGAGCGTTATTTTGGTTACCCGGAATTAGCAGCGCGGTATGAGGCAAAGGTGAAGGCATTAAAACCGGTGCTTCGGAAATTGTATTGGGATGCAGCTCGGGGATTGTATGCCGATACGGAAGTGCATGATAAATATTCCCAGCACGCGAATTCCTTGGCGATTTTGTCGGGTATGGACGCTGGCGGGGTGTCTGATAAGTTGTTGGTAGAGAAGGATTTAGCACCTGCGTCGATCTATTTTAAGTATTACCTTCATTTGGCCTTAACCAAAGCAGGTAAGGGAAATGACTACCTGACTTGGTTAGGGAAATGGCAGGAGAATCTCGATATGGGATTAACTACCTGGGCGGAGACATCGGATATTTCCACCTCCCGTTCGGATTGCCATGCCTGGGGTTCAAGTCCGAATATTGAATTTTTCCGAATTGTGCTTGGTGTCGATTCCGATGCGCCGGCCTTTGCTAAAGTGAAGATCGAGCCACATTTAGGTGAGCTCAAAGAAGTAGAAGGAATCGTGCCACATCCGCAGGGGGAAATAAAAATTGCTTATCAAGTAGGTTCTGCTTCCATTGAGTTACCAGGAACCGTTAGCGGACAATTTATTTGGAAGGGCAAAAGTTATGCTCTCAAGGCAGGGAAAAATAATTTGACTATCCCTAGGTAGGATAGGACGGTTAGGTTCTTTTGCCCATGTAGATTTGAGAAAAATTAATCAAGTATGTACAAACACGTATCCTACCTTTGGGATGATGCCAAAGCAGCGGCGCTAGCCGGTAATGAAGTTGACCTATTTATTTATCGTTCCAATATCCTCGGCGCGGATCTTCGCATCACCAATTATGGGGGAGGGAATACCTCAGTCAAGATTCAAGATAAGGATCCGTTGACGGGTTCCGAGACCGAGGTGATGTGGATCAAGGGTTCAGGTGGAGACATTGGTACGCTGAAAAAATCGGGTTGCGCGGCTTTATATGTGGATCGTTTACGTTCATTGACGAATGTATACCGCGGATTGGAGCACGAAGATGAGATGGTGGAATTGTTCAATCACTGCATTTTTGATTTGTCGTCCAAAGCGCCTTCCATCGATACACCTCTTCACGGGTTCTTGCCCTTCAAACATATCGATCACTTGCATCCCGATGCGGCGATTGCCATCGCGGCTTCGAAGGATGGGGAGCAAATTACGAAAGAGCTCTTCGGCGGATTAATCGGCTGGGTCGGTTGGCAACGTCCGGGTTTCGACTTGGGTTTGCAGTTGAAGGCCTGTTTGGATGAAGCTGCTTCGCGGGGCGTTCAATTGCGTGGAATCATGTTGGGCTCCCACGGTTTATTTACCTGGGGCGATACCTCTTACGATTGCTATGTGAATACCTTGGAGGTCATTGAGAAATGTGCGGAGTACATCGAATCCAAAACGAAAACGGTTTTCGGTGGTGCACGCATCGAATCATTTTCTGCAGAGGAGCGTGCCACGAAAGCGGCTGCTTTAGCCCCCGTCTTGCGTGGATTCTGTTCCTCTCATGTACAAATGGTGGGTCATTTTTCGGATGACGAACGTGTCTTGCAATTTATCAATTCAAACGATTTGGATCGTTTGGCTCCGTTGGGAACCTCTTGTCCAGATCACTTCTTGCGAACGAAAATTTCGCCTTTGGTATTGGGTTCGGATGTCTCTGTGGAGGCTTTAACACCCTTGTTTGAGGATTACCGGATCATGTACGGCTCGTATTACGATGCTTGCAAACATCCTAATTCCACGGCTATGCGTGACCCGAATCCGGTCGTGATTTTATACCCTGGCGTAGGGATGTTCACCTTTGCAAAAGATAAGCAAACCGCTCGCGTGGCTGCCGAATTTTATACCAATGCCATCAATGTGATGCGAGGTGCGGAGGCAATTTCGTCGTATACTTCCTTGCCACGCCAGGAGGCCTTTGACATCGAATATTGGTTGTTGGAGGAAGCCAAACTCCAACGCATGCCAAAACCGAAAGCCCTTTCCGGTCGTGTTGCCTTTGTCACCGGTTCAGGTGGGGGTATCGGTAAAGCGATTGCCAAAAAGATGGCACAAGAAGGCGCTTGTGTGATTTTGAATGACGTCAATGCGGATCGTTTGGCGGAGGCGAAAGCGGAGTTTATCGGATTATTTGGAAAGGATGTTGTTTCTACGGTGATTGCCGATGTGACCAATCAAGATTCCATTGAGGCGGCGATGAAGCAAGCTTGTTTGGATTTTGGTGGGGTGGATTTGATTGTCAACAATGCCGGCATCTCGATTTCGAAAGGCATCTTAGAGCATACGCAAGGTGACTGGGATAAGTTATATGACATTTTAGTGAAGGGCCAATACCTGGTTTCACAAGCGGCGATTGCCGTGATGCGCAAGCAAGGTTTGGGTGGCGATATCGTGAATATCGTGTCGAAAAATGCTTTCGTGGCTGGACCGAATAACGTGGGTTATGGTTCTGCAAAAGCTGCGCAAGCACACATGACCCGATTATTAGCGGCGGAATTAGGGCCCGATCACATTCGCGTAAATACGGTTAATCCAGATGCGGTAATCGCAGATTCCAATATTTGGGCAGGTGGCTGGGCCGAGGGTCGCGCCAAAGCCTATGGAATTACCGTGGAGGAATTACCAGCCTATTACGCGAAACGTACTCTTTTGAATGAATCGATTTTACCGGATGATATTGCCAATGCATGTTTCGCATTTGTGGGGGGCTTACTAAGTAAGTCGACCGGAAATGCATTAAACGTTGATGGTGGTGTAGCCGCTGGATTTTTAAGATAAGACCATGAACATTTCGAACCATAACGATGCTTTATTGGCGCAGCATACTCGCCGACTCGATTTCTTGAAATCTGAGGTGAATTTGCCTGCC
>JBDKFF010000109.1:0-6266 GCA_039798865.1 Bacteroidota bacterium | reverse complement strand
CGGGATTAATCCGAGCCAAATTGCCGCATTTTTATCCTCCTATTGGTATCATCCGATTCAGGTACATGAGTTGAAGGGCTTTGTATCTGCTATGTTGGATTTAGCGGTTACGGTCGACCTGTCTGAATTTGATGCAATGGATGTTTGTGGTACGGGCGGCGATGGAAAGGATACGTTCAACATTAGTACGACTTCTTCATTTGTTATTGTAGGTGCCGGTCAAAAGATCGCTAAGCATGGCAACCATGGCGTGTCATCCTCGGTTGGTTCTTCCACGGTCTTGGAATTTTTGGGCTTGAAATTTAATAATGATCCTAAAATCTTAAAGCGTAAAATGGAAACGGCAGGTATGTGTTTTTTACATGCTCCTTTGTTTCATCCTGCCATGCGTTTTGTCGGGCCAATTCGTAAAGAATTAGGCATGAAGACCTTCTTTAATTTGTTGGGTCCTTTGTTGAATCCGGCTAAAGTGAGCAAACAGTTAACCGGTGTTTATTCGCCCGAGGCATTCGACTTGTATGCGGGATTCTTCAAAGACAGCGGTAAGAAATATGGCATTGTATTTGCCGAGGATGGTTACGATGAAATTTCATTGACTTCGAATTTCCAGGTGGAGACTTCGGCGGGCCGTCAAGTGTACACACCCAAGGATTTGGGATGTGATTATGTTCAGCAATCGGAGTTATTTGGTGGAGCGAATGTGGAGGAATCTGCCAACATGTTATATAAAATCTTACAACGTGAGGGAACACCTGCGCAAACGAATGCGGTATTGGCCAATGCGGGTGCAGCACTTTGGGTTGCCGAAAAGGCTCCTTCGTTAGCAGATGGATTTGCGATGGCTAAGGAATCCTTGGAAAGCGGGAAAGCCTTTCAGGTATTTAAAAAGTTTATAATGGATTAGTCGCGAAGTATCGCGAAAGAACAGACGCGAAGTATCGCGTGAAAAATAGACGCGAAGTATCGCGTCTCTACAATAGAAAGATATGAGTATTTTAGACCAAATCATTGCCACGAAACGCGAAGAAGTTGCTGCGGCAAAAGCGCGCGTATCGGTGTCTCAATTGGAGAAGCAAGGCTACTTTGCGCGAGCTTGTCACTCCTTGGCGATGTCCTTGGTCCAACCAGCTTCGACGGGAATCATCGCGGAGTTTAAGCGGAAATCCCCTTCAAAAGGAATTATTAATGATTCCATGGGAGTCGATGAGGTGACTCGAGGCTATGTGGCAGCGGGGGCAGCTTGTTTGTCAGTGCTGACGGATACGCATTATTTTGGGGGGACCTATGCCGACTTTGATTTAGCTCGTCGGACGAATCCAAACACACCGATCTTGCGCAAGGATTTTATGGTGGATGAATACCAAATCATCGAAGCGAAATCGATGGGTGCGGATGTGGTTTTGTTGATCGCTGCAGCTTTAAGTCCTGCGGAAATCAAAACATTGGGGAGCTTGGCTCGTTCATTAGGTATGGAAACCTTATTGGAGGTACATGACCAGGAAGAATTGGATCGTTCCTTGGGCGAATATATTTCGGTCGTAGGAGTGAACAACCGGAATTTGAAGAATTTTGCGGAGCAAAACGTGGAGGCCTCGAAGGTACTTGCGGATAAGATTCCGGCACAATTTGTGAAGGTTTCGGAGAGTTGCATATCGGGACCCGAGATAATCAAGGAATTGAAAGCTTATGGGTATCGGGGATTTTTGATTGGGGAGAGTTTTATGAAGACGACTAATCCGGGCCAGGCATTAACTGATTTTTTAAAGCAATAGGGTATGAAGTGGAAGGTTTGCGGCATGCGGGATTTGGCGAATATTGAGGCGGTGGCGGCTTGCGAACCTGATTACATGGGTTTTATCTGGGTGGAGAAATCCCCTCGTTATGTGGGACCCGATTTTGTGATTCCGACGTTGTCGGCAAAAACCCAGGCCGTAGGTGTTTTTGTCAATGAATCGATTGCGAATATATTGGCATTGTCGAAAAAGGCAGGGTTTCAAGTTGTTCAGCTGCACGGGGAAGAGGGGCAAGAGGAGATTAATACACTTCGTGATGCTGGCTTGGTGGTGATTAAGGCAGTCAGTGTCGCAACGGAAGCGGATATATTGGGGCTAGATTTAAGCCCTGATTATTATTTATTTGATACGAAGAAGGGATCGCAAGTGGGTGGCACAGGAGAGAAATTTGATTGGGCTATTTTGAAGGCATACACCTTAGGTATTCCTTACTTTTTAGCGGGAGGATTGGATGAGGCGAGTATCAAGGAAGCGAAAAAATTACCGGGGCTTTATGCCTTGGATTTCAATAGTAAATTAGAGTTGAGTCCGGGAATGAAGGACTTGGCGAAGGTGAAGGAAATAACACAAAACATATGAATCAGTCATTTCAAGTTGACGAGCGTGGGTATTACGGGGAATTCGGCGGCGCCTTTATTCCGGAAATGTTATACCCCAATGTGGAGGAATTGCGGAGTCGCTATTTGGACATCATTGCAGATCCGACGTTTCAGGAAGAGTTTCATGCGCTGTTGAAGGATTACGTCGGCCGACCGACCCCCTTGTTTAAGGCGGAGCGTTTATCGGCGAAGTATAATACCAATATTTACTTGAAGCGGGAAGATTTATGTCACACGGGAGCGCACAAGGTGAACAATACGATTGGTCAAATCTTGGTCGCTAAGCGTTTGGGGAAACATAAGATTGTGGCGGAAACGGGTGCGGGCCAACATGGTGTTGCGACGGCGACGGTGTGCGCTTTGATGGGTATGGAATGTATCGTGTACATGGGTGCGATTGATATTGAGCGTCAAGCACCGAACGTTGCCCGTATGCGTATGTTGGGCGCCCAAGTGGTGGCTGCACAATCGGGTTCCAAGACCTTGAAAGATGCGACGAACGAAGCAATGCGTCACTGGATTAATAACCCGGTGGATACACATTATATCATCGGTTCGGTGGTAGGGCCACATCCTTATCCGGATATGGTGGCGCGTTTTCAGTCGGTGATTTCCGATGAAATCCGTCATCAATTGGTAGAGAAAGAAGGACGGGATTATCCGGATTACGTGATTGCTTGCGTGGGTGGAGGTTCGAATGCAGCGGGTGCTTTTTATCATTTCTTGGATGAGCCACGTACGCAACTGATCGCGGCGGAGGCGGCAGGTCAGGGTGTGGGTACGGGGCATTCGGCGGCGACGACGTTCTTGGGTAAGCCGGGCGTTTTACATGGAAGTAAGAGTTTGTTGATGCAGACGGAGGATGGCCAGGTGATTGAACCCTATTCGATTTCGGCGGGATTGGATTATCCGGGCATTGGTCCGATGCATGCGAATTTGGCGCGTTCAGGACGTGCGAAGTTTTATGATATTACGGATGAGGAGGCTTTGGAAGCGGCCTTGGAGTGCTCGATGTTGGAGGGAATTATTCCGGCATTAGAATCAGCACACGCGTTGGCGGTGTTTGGTAAATTGAATGCGAAGCCGGATGAGGTCGTTGTTGTGAATTTGTCGGGAAGAGGCGATAAGGATTTATCGACCTATCAGCAACGTTTAAAATTGAATGACTAGGATGAATCGGATTACAAAATTATTTGCGGAGGCGACGGAGCCTATTTTGAATGTGTATGCAACGGCAGGATATCCGAATTTTGGGGATACGATGACGGTGTTGAATGCTTTACAGGCAGGAGGAGTGGATATTATTGAGATAGGGATGCCTTATTCGGATCCGGTCGCGGATGGGGAAACGATTCAGCAATCGAATCAAATTTCCTTGGATCAAGGGATGACGGTGGCTCATTTATTTGAGCAATTGAAGGATATGCGTCAAACGCTTACAGTTCCTGTCTTATTGATGGGTTATATAAATCCCGTTTTACAATATGGTGTGGAGGCGTTCTGCCGAAAATGTGCGGAAGTGGGGGTGGATGGATTGATTTTGCCCGACTTGCCGATGGCAGAATATGAGTCGGAGTACCAAGCTATCTTCGAGCAATATGGTTTATATAATATCTTTTTAATTACGCCGCAGACGACGGATGCACGAATTGCACAGATTGATGCGATTAGTAAGGGCTTTATCTACATGGTTTCGTCGGCGAGTACTACGGGAGCTAAAACGGGTATTTCGAGTGATCAAGAGACATATTTCAAGCGGATTGAATCCATGAATTTGAAGAATCCACGTTTAATTGGATTTGGAATTTCGGATCGAGCGAGCTTTGTGAAGGCGTCGGAATCGGCAGCTGGAGCGATTATTGGAAGTGCATTTGTGAAGTTATTGGGGAAAGCTCAGGATTTACATGCCGAGATTGTTGATTTTGTTCAATCAATCAAGGGGAAAAAATAAAGGATTGTTTTTGGAAAGAAATATTTTTCCTATCTTTGCAACCCAATCAGCAATTTTATGTACAAAGTGACCGCTGGGTGCTGATATCACACAAAATAAAATACAGATGAGTGATTTAATTAAATTTGTAGAAGCAGAAAACGCAACACGTCGTGCGGAGCATCCAGAATTTGCAGCTGGAGACACAATCAATGTACACGTTAAGATCCGTGAGGGTAACAAGGAGCGTATTCAGGTTTTCCAAGGATTAGTAATCCAACGTAAGAATTCAGGTGCTGGTGAGTCATTCACTGTGCGTAAAGTATCAAACGGAATTGGTGTTGAGCGTATCTTCCCAATCTTGTCACCAAACATCGATAAAATCGAGGTATTGCGTCGTGGTAAAGTGCGTCGTGCACGTTTATTCTACATGCGTGGTAAGCAAGGAAAAGCGGCTCGTGTTAAAGAGAAGAAAAAATAGGTTTGAGATTTTTTTATATAAAAGAAAGCTGTTCAGAAATGGACAGCTTTTTTTGTTTCATAAGTTCAGTAAGGTCGCATTTTTTTTTACTTTTAGGAATAGTTTAAACCTATTCATACATGAAATCGAATGCTTCTAATCGTCGGAAGTTTCTTCAAGACGCAAGTTTATTAAGTGGCTTGGCCTTTATGCCGAGCATCAAGGATGCAACGGCATCCTTTGTTAAACCCACAGCTGAGAAAATCATCGCGCCCCGTCTACGTTTTGGGGTCATTGGAATTAATCATGGTCACATTTATTCGATGGCGAATTCGATCATCCGTGGGGGTGGGGAGTTTGTTTCCTATTATGCCAAGGAGCCGGATTTGATTAAGGACTTCGCCAAAAAATATCCCCAAGCGAAATTGGTGAAGAGTGAGGCGGAGGTTTTAGAGGACCCTTCGATTAAATTAATATTAAGTTCGATAACGCCAAATGAGCGCGCGCCTTTAGGAATTCGGGTGATGCAGCACGGAAAGGATTACATGGTGGATAAGCCGGGCATTATTAGCCTCGAGCAATTAGCGGAGGTGCGTAAGGTTCAGCAGGAAACGAATCGGATTTACTCGATATCCTTTAGTGAGCGTTTTGAGAATAAAGCCACGGAATTGGCGAGCCAATTGGTGGCTCAAGGGAAGATTGGAAAGGTCATGCAGACCTTGGGAACAGGGCCACATCGGATGAGTGTGAATTCCCGTCCGGATTGGTTTTTTGATACGAAATATTACGGGGGAATTATTACCGATATTGCGTCGCATCAAGTCGACCAATTTTTACATTTTACGGGATCGATGCAAGGAGAAGTTGTGGCATCCCAAATCGCGAATCACCACCATCCACAATATCCTAAATTTCAAGACTTCGGCGATTTGATGTTGAGAAGTAACAAGGGCTCGGGTTATATTCGAGTCGATTGGTTTACGCCGGATGGATTGAACACCTGGGGGGATGGCCGTTTGACCATTTTAGGAACGGATGGGTACATCGAAGTTCGTAAAAACACAGACATTGCCTCGCCGCATGGCACGGGAAGTCACTTGTATATTGTCAATAACAAAGAGGCCCTGTACATTGATTGTAAGGATGTGAATTTACCACACGGTGAGTTGTTGGTCAATGATGTCTTGAATCGTACAGAAACGGCGATGACACAGGCACATTGCTTCCTGGCCACGGAATTGGCTTTAATTGCTCAGAAAAACGCAACCAACATATCCATCAAAGCATGAAACGGAGAAACTTTATAAATAATTTGGCCCTTGGGGCGGTGGGTACCTTGGGTTTCCCGACAATCGTTCCGGCGCATGTTTTGGGTGGCAAAGACGCCCCGAGCAATAAGATTAATATCGGTCAAATCGGTTGCGGACGTATTGCGCGGACGCATGATTTACCGGGAACTTGGAAATTTGAAAAGGCTCGGATCA
>JBDKFF010000108.1:0-3081 GCA_039798865.1 Bacteroidota bacterium | reverse complement strand
CAATAAATGAGGATATTATTCATATAAATGATATTCAGCCGGCTCCTCAAACCACGAAGTATTGGCAAAAAGGCGATTTATTGATAAGCTTAAGACACTTAAGTACAATTCTTCTGTATCGCCCATCCACAAACAAAGTCATCTGGCTAAAATCTGGACCATGGAATTTTCAACATGATTGTGATTTCGTAGGTGATCACAAAATCGGCATTTTCGGGAATGATGTGGTTGATTTTAACGGTCAAACATATTTGTTAAACGGTCACAACAACGAATACATCTTTGATTTCACAACGGACCAAGTAAGCACTCCCTACACGAAAATGTTTCAAAAAGGGAAAATCAAAACCCTCACGGAGGGTAGATCACGTATTTTACCGGATGGCCAACTCTTAGTGGAAGAGACAAACTATGGAAGAATTCTTTTCGGCGATAGGAACGGGGTTAATGGCATCTATGTCAATCGCTTAGACAAGGAGCATATTGGTGCCTTGGGATGGAGCCGCTATTACACCACTGAAGAATACAACCTTGTAAATAACTAATTATGTCTATTCTAAACTACATCGGACCTGGCATGAGCGGAGGTCTTTTTGCCGCGGTTCTTGGCATATTGATTTCCTTATTTATGTCGCTCTTTGCCATACTGTGGTATCCCTTTAAGAAAATCTATCGAAAGTTTCGAGGTCCTAAGGAAATCGCTAAATAATGGTATGGGTAAGTAGTTTTTTGATTGGAATAGGTACCTACTTTCTGTTCAAAAAGATCGATTTTAGGCTAATATTGAAAGCTATTTGGTCTTCCAATCAGGCCATGTTGTCAATTATTCAATCAAATGTAAGCGATGACGAAAAACAAGCTGGTATACTTCAAAACACTCGAAAGCTCTTTTTTGCGTCCATTAAATTACTCACAGCGAGCATGTTGATTGTTTTACCTACGGGCTTATTTTATTGGTATTATCGTACAGAAATGTCTTTGAATTTATTTATGATTCAAACTGGCTTGTTGAATCTGGCCGGAATTTTTGTTGGGGTACTTCTATTCCGCCCAAAATGAAAAACAATTATTCCTTTTTTGAACAAATCTTACATCGTTTAAGTGTAGGAAATCCACTTTTTAACGAGCTAAGCTTTGATTTGGAAAAAAGTCTCTATTTAACCCAAGCCAAGCATATACAAGCGCAAGTTATTTTCATTTCTGGATTAGCGCGTTCGGGAACAACATCATTACTTAATCATTTGGTGAATGCACAGGTGGGACAGTCTTTAAGTTACCAAGAACTTCCTTTCTTGTTTATGCCCAATTTATCAGCTACTTGGCGGACTAAAAAAACAGCTTCCGTACCCATGGAAAGAGCACATGGTGACCAAATTCTCATCAACGAAGATAGTCCCGAGGCGATTGATGAGATTTTTTGGAAAAGCCAATTAACAAATAGCTACATCAAAGAAAGACAACTTGAGCTTCATGAGCTTTCAGAGGAGGATATTATTGAATACAAACATTTTATTCAATTGCATTTGGTCAAATCTGGCAGGGAAATCTACCTCACTAAAAATAATAATTCCATTCTCCGACTCAATTCACTGGCGAATCAATCGATACTTTCCACTCGGTTTATCTTCACGATTCGTGAACCCTATTCGCATGCCCGCTCATTGTGGAAGCAACATATCCAATTCGCTAAAATTCATCAAAATGATGCCTTTAGTCGGGCTTATTTTAACTCACTTGGACATCATGAATTTGGTCTGAACCTCAAATCATTCGATTTAGGAAATAAAGAATTGAATGCGCAATTGAACACCCTCAATCCGATGGAATTAGACTATTGGTTGGTTAGTTGGTTAAACTATTACCAGCATTTATTCTCCCAATTTTCCGACAAATGGCTATTGGTCGATTTCCAAGATTTATGTTCATATCCCAATGAACTGATGAATACCATCACAAAGATTTGGGAACTACCATCTTCTTTTTCGCCAATAGAGGCCTATCAAGCGCCTAAATACGAGCTCAATGAGGCAAACTGTACAGCTAACCTTTTGGAGGCCTGTAAGGAACTTTATTTAAAATTCAAACCCTTATGTTTAGCTTTCCCTTCCAACGATTAAAAAATAAATTAAACTATGCGCTAGTCAAGACAATCAGTTATCGAATTGTCTCCTCAAGCGTCACGTTTTGCTTGGTTTTTCTAAATACGGGCCAAATCGCCATGGGTTTTAGTTTAAGCCTCTTGGAATTCTTTTTCAAGCCTTTCCTATACTTTTTCCATGAGATCGTTTGGATCAATTTAGAGACAAGGATAAAAACCAAAGCCGCCAAACATTTCCCCAACCATCTGAGGGAGGAAATTATGCCTGTGAGCAAGGAGGAGAAGGAAAGAGCGCTAAAACAAAAAGGAATCAGCATTTGGTTTAGCGGCTTATCCGGTTCCGGGAAATCCACCCTATCCAAATTACTTGAAAAGCGATTATTTGACCTAGGCTATAAGACCGTACTTTTAGATGGCGATAATACGCGCATGCACTTGAACCGGGATCTTGGTTTTTCCCTGGAAGATCGTTCGGAAAACATTCGACGGATTGCGGAGGTAAGTAAACTAATGAATGACTCGGGTATCATCACGCTCTCTTGTTTCATCTCTCCCACAGAGGAAATTCGGGAATTGGCTGAAACAATCATTGGACCCGAAAATTTCTATTTAGTTTATACGAATAGTAGCTTAGCGACCTGCATGCAACGGGATACCAAAGGATTATACAAGAAGGCCATCGAAAATAAAATACCCCATTTCACTGGGATTAGCAGTCCTTTTGAGGAGCCCTTGGACTATTTTATGGAAATTTCAACGGAAATATCGATTGAAGAGTCCTTTGAGAAGCTATGGAAGGGCATTCAAACAGAAATAAAAAGAGCTCAGTAATCGAATAAAACAAAAAAACCACTCGCCCTGAGTGGTTTTTTGCCTACCGAAGTAGTCCGTACGGGAATCGAACCCGTGTTTCATCCGTGAAAGGGACGTGTCCTAACCCCTAGACGAACGGACCATTATTTATTTTGGTGGCACAAAGGTAG
>JBDKFF010000107.1:0-6552 GCA_039798865.1 Bacteroidota bacterium | reverse complement strand
ACAAGCAAGTCCGCAAGAGTAATTATTTCGCCGCGATGATGCTCGAAACGGATCGTGCAGATGGCGTTATTTCTGGTTTGACGAAAAACTATCCAGAATCTATTCGCCCAGCCTTGCAGATAATCGGCAAGCAAAAAGGGGTGAAGAAGGTTTCGGGTATGTATTTATTATTGTCACAAAAAGGACCTTTGTTCTTCTCCGATACCACCGTCAACTTTGACCCTACGGTAGATGATATCGTTGAAATCACGGAGTTAACAGCCAAAGCCGTGAAGCGCTTTAACATCATTCCGCGCATTGCCTTATTAAGTTATTCGAATTTCGGTTCAGCGGATGGATCCGATGCGATTAAAATGCGTGAGGCTACGCAGATACTGCAAGAGAAACATCCGGATTGGATTATTGAGGGTGAAATGCAAGCACACTTAGCTTTCGATAAGGAATTGCGTCAGCAAAACTATCCATTCGCTGCTTTAGGAAATGAAATGGCGAATACCTTAATTTTTCCTAATCTTTCTGCTGCAAACATCGCTTACAACTTGTTAAAGGAAGCCGCGGATATTGAATACGTAGGGCCAATCTTATTAGGTTTAGGTAAGCCGACTCACATCTTACAATTGGGAGCTTCGGTTCGCGAGATAGTCAACATGGTCGCGATTGCGGTCGTCGAAGCACAATCAAAGGCTTAAAAATACAAATCCCCAACCGCATGGCTGGGGATTTTTTTATTTCATCCAGTTATTGCGCAAGTCTATTTGTTCTTTCGAGGGATTTTTCATTTCTCGAATCGCTTGTCTACTGGCCTGTTGGACCATAAAATAAGGAGCCTTCAAATGATAAGTTTGATAGGTGCCATCCTCTTTTTTCCGAGCCACATCCCAGGCAAGCATATCTCCCGGCTGGATAATCTGTAGTATCTTTTGCGTGTTTTTGACAAAGTTCTCTAAGTCAGTTGGTAAGCCATTGATGGCCAGCAATTCATCCTTTTCGCGCAAACCCATTTGTTGACCCAGCGCATTGATTGCTGAGCTAGATTGTATCGTCGCTCGTTTGGTGGCCTCATTAACCGTCAAACCTTGTACATCAAACCCCAAGGTCTTCGCTTCTTCTTGCTGGTTTTCATCCCAAACATAGCCGATTTGATTTAACCACGTTTGAATGGGCAAGGCTTTAGCGCCAGCTACATAATTTTGAAAGAAATCATCCAGGGCTGGTAAATGAGTAATTTGAATAATTTTATCAAATAGCTGATTATCTTTAAATGATCTGCTGGGTCCAAATTCTTTGGATAAGGCTTGTAGCAGCAATTGATTATTCCATTTACCCTGACTCAACCTGCGCAAGGTAATATCCAAGCCAAAACCGATTAAGGCACCTTTTTGGTAGACATTGCCATATTGTTCCTTGTATTTCCCCAGCACTTGCTTACTCATCACGGTGAAAGGGACCTTGGAATCAAACTGTAACTCCATGGTTTCCTTTTTCTCCTGGATGGTTTGGAAGAATTTATTGTCATCGATTAAACCTCCCTTCAACTGCATATGATGCGCTGCGTATTCGGTAAGGCCTTCGTATAGCCATAGGTGCTCCGACATCTGAGGGTTCATAAAATTGAAATTCCCGATTTCCTCTGAGTGAATTGATAGGGGAGTTACGATATGGAAAAATTCATGGGCACAGACGTCCCGAATCGTTTGGCCCAATTGATCGATGCCTCCTTCCGGTAAGTAATAAAAGGAGGATTGCGTATGTTCTAAGGCACCAAAGCTTCCGCCTTTCAATTCACTTGAGAGAACGATTAAAAACGCATAGCGTTTCACGGGTAATTTTCCACCTAGGTAATTGCGCTGAGCAACCAAGAGCGGTCGGATGTTCTCTGCGATTTCTGCGGCATTGATGGATTTATTGGGAGAATAAACGGATACCAAAATATTGGATTCAGGAAACTGAAAACTCGCAGTGTCAGCCTCGCTGTACATGATGGGTGCGTCAACTAGGCTTTGGTAATTTGGACTCGAGAAAACGTCCAGATTGCCTTTCCCGAGATTAATTAGGGAGGTACTCCCATAGAGCACGCTTGGTTTCTGAATGGAAACTTGAACAGGGTTTTTCTCCATTCCTTCGACAAATCCCAAGAAGCCGTGTACATTAAAGGCAATCAGGCTGTCCTTCTGAATATTCGTGCCTGCGGGTTCGAAGATGTACTCCCCTTTAATTTCCGGGCTATCCCAGGTATCATTTACTTCATATTCCAAGTGGTCAAGCGATTGTACCTGTGCGATTTGATATTGGTTGATGTTCTTCTGTTGGACAGGAAGTCCTTTCCCTGTTTTATCGACAGCCTTAAAGCCTTGAATGTACCGACCAAAATCATAATTCGCATAGGTACCGGGTACCTGTTTCGGAAAGCTAAATACGAGGCTGTTTGTTACTTGTTTGGGAAGAAAAACTTGTACACGCACTCGGTCATTTGAGACGTGCTGAAGGTCAACTTTGTATTGAATCGTTTGGCCCCATACACCTGAAACAATCAGGCAAAGGAGGCTAATTTTTATAATTAATCGCATCTTTCGGGTCTATTTTTTGGATCAATTGCGTGGGTATGTAAATCATTAGGCTCACTAAAACAACAGTACCTAGATTTACGAATGCCCAAGTGAGGCCATCCCATGCGATGGGTACGGCCGACATATAATAATTTTCGGGATCGAGTGGGATGAGTTGGTAGGTAGCTTGTACCCAACAAAACGTCGCGGCAAATACATTGGCAATGGCCAATCCCCTCAGCATGATGAAGAAACCGTTCCACCAAAATATACGACGGATCTGAGTGGGACTACTTCCCAGTGCGGTTAATAGACCAATCATCGGAATGCGTTCCATGATTAATACCCACAGCGTTGCAATCAGGTTAAAGCAAGCTACCAGCATCAACAGGCTGATGAAGATAATGATATTTCGATCGAGCATTTTCATCCAATCGTACAATGCTGGGTATAGCTCTTCACTGGTTTCTAATTTCCACTCGTGGGGAAGCGTTTTTAAAAGGCTATTCGGGTCGATTTTTGATTTAAGGTGAATTTCATAGGTCCCCAATGAATCATTCGTCCAGCCGCTCATTTTTTGAACCCAAGAACGGTCGGCCAATACAATGAGTTTATCCATTTCTTCCAAACCCGTTTGATAGATCCCACTTATTTTCACTTTGCGGGGTCTTTCGGGTTGGCTAAGAAAATAGAGGATAAGGGATTCGTTTAGTTTTACCTTTAATTGCTTGGAAAGACTCTCGCTCAAGATAATATCTTGTGCATTTTTTATTTGGGATGAGCCTTCTCGCATGTTTTCAGCTAATTGTTGCGGAGGCATGTCGGAGCCGATTCCTTTAATTACGACGCCTGACATGTTTTCTTTCCCAACAAGTATAGCGGGTTTTTGAACATGCGCCTGCACGTGATCAACCTCTGGAATTTGGGCGGTTGCTTTTTCCCAAGCAAGGTTGCGAGTCATCGGAGATTCTGCCAATGAGTGGTTTTCAGATATTTGGCTAATGCGAATATCTCCCGAAAAACGAAGCATTTTATTCAGAATAGCCTGTTTGAATCCGAATAGGATGGAGAAGGCAATCAGAATAATTCCGGCACCCATGGCAATGGTTCCAATACCCACATAGGTCACCGTCTTGGAAAAGGAGGTGTCCTGGGTACTTCGAATTCGCCGCGCGATGAACAAAGGGAATTTCACCGGTTTCTTATTTCTAAATTTTATCGGATATTTGGTCAATCTAAACCAACGCGCAAAGAAAATGGGATTGCTTCGAAACTACAAACTTATCCTCGTATTGTTTTTTATGATTAGCCTAAGGGCTATCGGTCAAGTCATTCCAGGAGCCTACCAAACCCAGAAATACCTTCCGCTACTAAAAGGAAAACAAGTTGCCTTGGTTGTGAACCACACCTCAGTCATCGGTAAAACACATCTGGCAGATAGTTTGTTGGCCTTAGGCATTCAGGTAAAACGGATTTTTGCTCCCGAACATGGCTTTCGTGGCACGGCGGATGCAGGGGCACATATCGATAATGAAGTTGACGCGAAAACGGGATTGCCTTTGGTGTCCTTGTATGGTAAACACAAGAAACCATCGCCGGAAGATTTGGCGGGGATCGATGTAGTGATTTTTGATATTCAAGATGTAGGGGCTCGTTTCTATACTTACAGTTCTACTTTGCTCTATGTTCAGGAGGCCTGTGCGGAGAATAAGGTCAAATTATTGGTCTTCGACCGTCCCAATCCGAACGGGCATTATGTTGATGGCCCGGTTTTGGATCCTACTAAATTTGCTTCGTTTGTGGGCTTAACAGCCATTCCGGTTGTTCATGGTTTAACGATGGGGGAGTATGCCCAAATGTTGAACGGTGAAGGCTGGTTGGCCAATAAGCTTGTTTGCGACCTAAAAGTCATTCCCGTTAGCAATTACAATCACAAGACCATGTATTCTGTGCCGATTGCTCCATCAC
Organism: Bacteroidota bacterium; assembly: GCA_039798865.1. Lineage (GTDB taxonomy): Bacteria > Bacteroidota > Bacteroidia > Cytophagales > Spirosomataceae > Aquirufa. The sequence continues at coordinate 2,038 of JBDKFF010000107.1, read as the reverse complement.
CTAACTTACCGAATGATCAATCCATCGGCCTATATCCATCCTTGTGTTTATTGGAACCTACTATTGTGAGTGTAGGGCGAGGGACCCTTACCCAGTTTCAGGTGGTAGGGACACCTAATGCAGCGGCTGGAAACTACACCTTTACGCCTGTACCGACTCCCGGTGCGATGGATCCCCCGTTAAAAGGACAGTTATGTTATGGCTTGGATTTGCGAAAGGTAAATACGCGTCAACTTGGATTTAGCCTGAGCTATTTAATCGAGATGTTCGAGAAGACGGGGAGAAAAGAGTCCTTTTTTACCTCGCCGGCCTTTTTCGATAAGTTGGCCGGCACGGACAGCATCCGCTTGGGCCTATTGGCAGGAAAATCGGAACAAGAAATACGCACGAGCTGGAAGCCTGCCTTGGATCGCTACAAAGAAATGCGGAGGCGCTACTTAATTTATCAGGATTAGTTTTCGGAATTTGCCTAGAAATTGCGACCTTTGCCGTTTATTTTTAAGCAAAAGGCTGTATGGCGGAAAAAATTATTATCCTCGACTTTGGTTCACAAGTGACGCAATTAATTGCGCGTCGTATTCGTGAGGCACAAGTATATTGTGAAATCCATCCTTTCAATCACATTCCAAGCATCGATGCGTCGGTGAAGGGAATTATTTTGTCGGGAAGTCCTTGTTCTGTTCGTGATGAGGATTCGCCGCGTGTGGATTTGAGTCTATTTGGCAGCTTGCCTATTTTGGGTATTTGCTATGGTGCACAATTACTTGCACATCAGGGTGGAGGTTCTGTTCAAAATTCGGGACATCGTGAGTATGGTCGGGCGCACATGACCAGTGTTAAAGAAAGTCCTTTGTTAAAGGGTCTATCGGCAACGGGTCAGGTTTGGATGTCGCATGGTGATACGATCATGGAATTGCCGTCGGAGTATGAATTAATCGGCTCGACCGAAACGGTTCGTGTGGCAGCATTCGCCCATGTATCGAAGCCAATATTTGGTATTCAGTTTCATCCGGAGGTAACGCATTCGACAGAGGGTAGTATTTTGATTCAAAATTTTGTGTTGGGGATTTGTGGATGTGCGCCTACTTGGACATCGGATTCCTTTGTGGATCGTACGGTGGCTGAGTTAAAGGAGAAGTTGGGTTCGGATAAAGTAGTTTTAGGTTTATCGGGCGGGGTAGATAGTTCGGTGGCAGCGGTGTTGTTACATCATGCGATAGGCAAGAATTTGTATTGCATTTTTGTAGATAATGGTTTGTTGCGCAAGGATGAGTTTGAGCAGGTGTTGGAATCCTATCATTCTTTGGGATTGAATGTGAAGGGCGTGAATGCCAAACAACGTTTTTATGATGCTTTGAAGGGTCTTTCAGATCCAGAATTGAAGCGTAAGGCGATAGGTAAGACCTTTATTGAGGTTTTTGATGAGGAGGCGCATTTAATTGAAGGTGTTTCTTGGTTAGGCCAAGGGACGATTTATCCGGATAAAATTGAATCCGTTTCCTTGAAGGGGCCGAGTGCAACGATTAAATCTCACCACAATGTGGGCGGTCTTCCGGATTTTATGAAGTTGAAGATTGTGGAACCTTTGGATGCCTTGTTCAAAGATGAGGTTCGTTTGGTGGGCAAGACTTTGGGTATTCCTCAAGAGATATTGGGACGTCATCCGTTCCCGGGTCCGGGATTGGGTATTCGTATTTTGGGCGATATTACCCCAGAAAAAGTTGATATTTTACAGAAGGTGGATGCCATATTTATCAATGGGCTGAAATCGGAAGGTTTATATGATCAAGTTTGGCAGGCAGGTGCCATCTTGTTACCGGTGCAGTCGGTGGGTGTCATGGGCGATGAGCGTACCTACGAGCAGGTGGTTGCCTTACGCGCGGTAACGAGTGTGGATGGTATGACGGCCGACTGGTGTCATTTGCCTTATGAGTTCTTAGGTAGAATTTCGAATGAAATTATTAACCAGGTCAAAGGAGTTAACCGCGTTGTTTATGACATCTCGTCAAAACCACCTGCGACGATTGAGTGGGAGTAA
>JBDKFF010000106.1:0-7487 GCA_039798865.1 Bacteroidota bacterium | reverse complement strand
GGTATGCATGAGGTATTGGGGCTTGCCTACAAGGATGGGGCTTTCTATTGTTCACAGCGTGGGGAGTTGACTAAAATTACGGATACCGATCGCGATGGCGTGGCGGATTTGTATGAACCGATTTATCAATTTGAGTTGTCGGGAAATTACCATGAGTATACCTATGGGCCTGTCTTCGACAAAAACGGGGATATGCTCGTTACGCTAAACCTAGCATGGGTTGGATTTGGCGAGGGTAAATTCGCTAAATGGCGCGGTTGGTTAGTGAAGATTCATCCGGATGGTACTTTGGAGCCATTCGCAGCAGGCTTGCGTTCTCCTGCGGGTTACAGCATTAATCAAGATGGGGATATTTTTTATGGCGAGAATCAAGGGGATTGGGTAGGTTCTGGTCGTGTAACTCACTTGGCAAAAGGAGATTTTGCAGGAAATCCAGGTGGATTAAAATGGGCCAAAGAGCCGAATAGCCCTTTCCGTCTAACCCTAGAGGAGATCCAAGATAATGGTGCTCCAATGTATGAGGCGGCGGCCAAGGTGAAGAATTTGAAGTTGCCAGCTGTATGGTTCCCGCATGCAATTATGGGTATTTCGACTTCCGATATTTTACAAGATACCACGCGTGGAAAATTCAGTCCATTCCCGGGGCAATACTTTGTGGCCGACCAAGGGCAATCCAAGGTGATGCGCATGGGATTGGAAAAAGTGAATGGGGTTTATCAAGGATTTTGTATCAATTACCGGGAAGGGTTTAAGTCGGGTATTTTGCGTGAGCGATTTGGCTTAGATGGTTCGATGTTCGTCGGGATGACATCACGTGGATGGGGTTCTACGGGTAAGGATGAGTTTGGTTTGCAGCGTCTGGTTTGGAATGGAATGATGCCATTTGAAATTCAAGATATTCAAGCAAGACCGGATGGTTTTGAGATTAGCTTTACGCAGGCGGTTGATGTGAATTCGGTTAAAAAGGCAGCCTCTTATGCTTTGAGGTCGTATATCTACAAATACCAACATCAATACGGAAGCCCGATTATTGAATTGAAAGATTTGAAGATCGCTGCGGTGGATGTTTCATCCGACAAGCGTAAAGTACGTTTGGTGATCGATGGCCTACGTCAATATTACATCCATGAATTTAAGTTGGAAGGCATTCGCAACGAAGCCGGAGATCCACTCTTGCACGAAACAGCTTATTATACCTTAAATCAAATTCCATCAGGGAGCAAATTAGCCGTGCAAAGTGCAAATCGTCCGGTACAGGTAGCTGAGGTAAAGCAAGTTGAGGCGAAGCCCACCAAGAAAGCAAAAACAACTGTGATTAGCGATGCGGAGGCGATGGTTTTATTGAAGAAACATACCTGTTTGGCTTGCCATGCCAAAGAAGCGAAGGTTGTAGGTCCTTCATATGCAGATATCGCGAAGCGCAATTACACGGATAAACAAATCTTGGAATTGGTTTATAAGCCTAATCCGCAGAATTGGCCGGATTATGCGACGGAGATGGCGCCAATGAGTCATGTGCCGGCAGGCGATGTGTTGAAGATAGCTTCCTGGATAAATGGATTGCGCGGTAAAGCGCTGTTGAATCACGACTAAATAAAAAAGGGACGCTCGAATGAGTGTCCCTTTTTTGATTGAGATAATTTGGGCCTATTTCTTGGGCTGAACCGTACCTGAGATAAACAATTGGATTTGTTGAACTTCTCCATTATTTACCACAGTGATGGATTTATTAAAGTTCCCTGGTCGACCTGTTGAATTGTAAGACGCGGTTACTTTCCCTGTTTTTCCTGGCATAATTGGCTCACGAGTCCATTCCGGTGTTGTGCAACCACAAGAAGGTTGTACGTTGGAAATAACTACGGGTGTTTTACCCGTATTCGTGAATTCAAAGCTGTAGGTAGCTTGCGTTCCTTCGACAATTTTACCAAAATCGTGTTTTTCCGACTTGAATTTGATGGCACCTTGTGCGTTTGATTGAAAAGCGAATCCAATGATTAGCGCTAACACGCCTAAAAATTTCTTCATGGTTGTTTTTATTTTGGTTTACTAAGTGGGCAAATCTAAAACAATGTAAAGATTCGGCAAAAGAAATGTTCGAGTTTTTCTGAAATAATTGGCTTGAGACTTATTTGGTCGCCGATTATTTTGTTGTATTTTTACATGTTAAATTTAACAGGATACCGTTGACTTCGTTGAATCATTATTCCTTTTCTAATCCTGCTATTTCATTTGATCCTGAAAGGGTATTAGATGACTACCGGCTCGCTTCAATCAGTAGAGCATGTAGTATGTTGGTGCGAAAGGAAGTCTTTTCAGGACGGGCTAAATTTGGAATTTACGGGGATGGAAAAGAGCTTTGCCAATTGGCTTTGGCGCGTTCCATGCAGCCTGGGGATTATGTCTCGGGTTACTACCGTGATCAGACGATTGGGGTGGCTATCGGTGATTTAACCTGGCCCCAATATTTCGCACAATTGTACGGACATCCCGATATTCAATTCGATCCCCATTCAGGCGGTCGGCAGATGAATAATCACCACGCCACCCGCTGGTTGGACGATAAGGGAGAGTGGATTGATCAAACTACACGCTACAATTCGGTTGCAGGTATATCTTCTACGGCAGCCCAAGCACCACGTGCTTTGGGCATTGCTTATGCGTCCAAATTATATCGTGAGCGTGCGGATTTGGAAGCACATAGCGCCTTGTTTTCGAAGGGTGGTCAAGAAGTTTGTTTTACGACGATCGGGGATGCCTCGACTTCGGAGGGGATGTATTTGGAATGTATTAATGCTGCAGGAGTTCTGCAGGTTCCGATTGTTTTTTCGGTTTGGGATGATGGCTATGGTATTTCGGTTCCGATTGAATATCAAACGACTAAATCATCCATTTCGAAGGCTTTGTCTGGTTATCAACGAACGGACACGGAGAAGGGATTAGAGATTATTCAAGTGAAGGCTTGGGATTATCCCGGCCTAATTGACGCATATCAGCGGGCTGCTCGTTTGGCACGAGAGGAAATGGTGCCATGTTTGGTTCATGTGATAGAATGTACTCAGCCACAGGGTCATTCGGCGTCTGGTTCACACGAAAGATATAAGTCGGCAGATCGCCTTCAATTCGAGCAGGATGCCGATTGTAATTTGCATTTCGCGGCCTGGATTGTTTCACAGGGTTTTGCGACTGAGGAGGAGATACAGGCCATAGATGTGGAGTCGACGGCTTTAGCGAGGAAGTATCAAAAAGAAGCTTTTGCGGCCTATATGGCGGCGATTGATGTTGATAAGAAGGCCTTTTTGCGCATTGCGAAGAATCTGTATGATTCGACGAATGAGCCGGGCTTGTTGGAGCCTATTTTGGCGGAATTAAATGAATTGCCTTATCCGATATTTAGTGATTTGGTGCGGGCGGGTCGTAAGGCGTTGCGGGCCTTCCGCTTTTTTCAGGGACCTGCAGTAAAGTTGCTGAGAAAGTGGTTAGCTGAATTGGAGGCTCGGAATCACCGTCGGTTTAGTTCACATCAGATGAGCGAATCAAAGGATAGTCCGCTATTAATTCAGGAGGTTAAGGCAGTATATGACAAGGAGCCTGTGATGGTGGATGGTCGGGAGATTTTGAATAAGAGTTTTTCGAAGTTTTTGGAGGATCCTCGTGTGTTTATTTTGGGGGAGGATGTCGGTCAAATCGGGGATGTGAATCAGACCTTAGCGGGCTTGCAGGAGAAATTTGGTCCTTTGAAAGTTACAGATACGGGAATTCGCGAAATTAGTATTGTGGGTCAGGGATTGGGGGCTTCCATGCGTGGTTTGCGTCCGATTGTGGAGATACAATACTTGGATTATATTTTTTATCCCTTCGCGGTATTGTCGGACGATTGGGCATGTTTGCACTATCGTACGGCAGGAGGTCAAAAGGCGCCGATGATTTTGCGTACACGTGGGCATCGATTGGAGGGTATTTGGCATTCGGGCAGTCCGATGGCGGTGTTATTGAACGGTTTGCGTGGGGTACATTTTTGTGTGCCTAGAAACATGACACAGGCTGCGGGTATGTACCGAACCTTATTGGCCGGGGATGATCCGGGACTTGTTGTGGAATGTTTAAATGGATATCGCTTAAAGGAGCCGATGCCTGCTAATTTAGAGGAATTGGTGGTGCCTATGGGGGTACCCGAAATCTTACGTGAAGGGAATGATTTAACGGTGGTTACCTATGGTTCGATGTGTCGGATCGTTATGGAAGCGGCGGAGGCATTGTCTGAGATGGGTATTTCGGTGGAGGTAATTGACGTGCAGACCTTGTTGCCATTTGATCGGTATCATCATATTTTGACGTCGATTCAAAAGACGCATCGTGTCTTGTTTGCGGACGAGGATATGCCGGGAGGTGCCTCGGCGTATATGATGCAGGAAGTTTTGGACAAGCAGGGAGCTTTTGCGTGGTTGGATAGTCCAGCCAGATGTTTGGCGGCTAGGCCTCATCGTCCTGCCTATAGTTCGGATGGAGATTATTTCTCTAAGCCTAATGTAGAGAATGTAGTAGATACAGTATATGAAATGATGCGGGAGACTGATCCCTCTTCATTCCCAGCAATTTATTTTTAAGATGTCTGCGATCGGAACTTATTTCAAGGAGATTTTCGAGGTGGTTCAAAGCACCCGCAAGGGGATGGCGTTGACTTGGAAGCATGCTTGGAATGCGAGAAAGCAACGTTCGGTACATCAAATACAAGATTCGGCATATTTTCAGAATCCAGATGGAATTGTGACTTTGGAATATCCCAATGTTGAGATTCCAACACCGGTAAATGGGCGTTATCAGTTGCACAATGAGATGGACGATTGTATCGTTTGTGATAAATGTGTGAAGGTTTGCCCGGTAGATTGCATTGATATTGAACCGATTAAAGCCACAGGCTTGGTGGGGCATACTTCGGATGGTTCGCCAATTCGTTTGTATGCGGCTAAGTTTGACATAGATATGTCGAAATGCTGCTTTTGTGGTTTATGTACGACGGTTTGTCCAACGGAATGTTTGACCATGACTTCGGAATATGATTTTTCCGTATTTGAGGTCAAAGATCATAATTTCTCATTTGCCAATTTGACACCTGAGCAGGCTGATGAGAAGCGGAAATTGTATGAGCAGTTTATGGCGGAGAAGGCGGAGTTGAAAGCGGGTGCTAGTCAACAGTCGCTAGTCGCTAGTCCCCAGTCTGAAGGGGAGACTCAAGCGGAAAAACCGAAGCCTGCGTTTAAGCCCGGTTTTAAGCCGAAGCCGGTGGCTAGTCAACAGTCGCTAGTCGCTAGTCCCCAGTCCGAAGGGGAGACTCAAGCGGAAAAACCGAAGCCTGCGTTCAAGCCCGGGTTTAAGCCGAAAGCGGTTACTAGTCAACAGTCGCTAGTCGCTAGTCCCCAGTCCGAAGGGGAGAGTCCGAAGTCCGAAGTCGAAGCTCCAGTGTCTAAACCGAAGCCTGCGTTCAAGCCTAGTTTTAAAAAGCCAGTCATTCCAAAGTCTGATGACCCAAGTCCAACGTCTAATGACTAACATCTAAACCCATGTCTCCCATTATCCTAGCTTTTTTGTTTCTTGTTTTGCTCACGTGCGGAAGTGCGTTGGTAATGCCATGGACGAAAAACATTTTGCATGCGGCATTGGCTATGTTTATGACTATGTTGGGTTTGGCTGGGCTGTATGTATTAGCCTATGCGGATATCATGGCGGTTTCTCATTTGTTGGTCTATGTAGGAGGCGTGTTGATCCTAATTCTATTTGGAATCATGTTGACCAATCAGTCGGGACGTGGGGATAAAAATCAAAATGATTTGCTAACCGAGGAGTCTTCACGGTTTTGGCCTTTACTGATCGGAGGAATTGTATTTGCTTCCTTGGTCTGGGTGATTTGTCGAGGGAATTTTGAAGGGGCCGAGATTGCTAATTCAGGGTCTAAGCTAGGTTTTGTCGGTGTGGCTTTGTTGACCGATTATGCTATGCCCTTTGAGCTTGTTGGGATTTATTTATTAATCGCCTTGATTGGCGCGACTTATATAGCGAAGCATCATGACTGAGATACCATTAGTATTGTTTTTATGGGCGGGTGCTTTGTTGTTTGCGACAGGATTTAGCATGCTATTGCTGAAACGAAATGCCATTTTCGTATTGATGGGTATTGAGTTGATGTTGAATGCGGCTAATTTAAATTTGATTGCTTTTTCGAGGCATGACAGCTCGAATCAGGGTTTGATGCTTGGAATCTTTGTCTTGGTGGTAGGGGTTTGTGAGATGGCGGTGGCTTTGGCCTTGGTGATACAGGTCTACCGTCAATTACAGCATATTGATATTGGACGATTTAAATCGAGAGATTAGGCTTTTTCGTCGAGCCATATTTTGATTTGGCTTCGGAGCATTGGGGCTTTGGCTTTTCCTACAACCTTTTCGAGTTCATCCATCGGGGCTTCGTACATCTGACGAATGGTCCCAAAATGTTTCAATAATTTTTGTGCAGTGAGTTTGCCGATGCCCTCGAGTTCTTCGAGTTGGCTGACGAGGAAATTTTTACTTCGCCGATTTCGATGGGCAGTGATGCCAAAGCGGTGTGCCTCATCCCGGAGTTGTTGGATCAATTTGAGTGACTCAGACTTCTTATCGATATATACGGGTAGGCTATCCTCGGGAAAGTAGATTTCCTCTAATCGTTTGGCGATTCCGATGATGGGAATTTGTCCGTACAGGCCGATGGCTTTTAAGGCATCGCAGGCAGCGCTGAGTTGGCCCTTACCACCATCGACGATAATGAGGTCGGGCAATTCGGCTTCTTCTTCGAGGAGGCGGGTGTACCGACGGGTGATAACTTCATGCATGGTGGCGAAGTCGTCAGGTCCTTCGACGGTACGTGGGGTAAATAGTCGGTATTCCTTTTTAGCAGCGGTGGCTTGGATAAAACAAACCATGGCGGACACGGGATTGGTTCCTTGTAGGTTCGAGTTATCGAAGCATTCGATGCGTTTAGGTAATTGAGTTAAGCGCAAATCGTTTTTCAAGGTGAGCATCACGCGCATTTTGCGGTCGCCTCCACTTTCTTCGGCGGCTTTTCGGTCGGCCTTTTCTTTTCGGAAGTAAAGGACATTTTTCAATGACATGTCAAGAAGCTTTTTCTTATCCCCCATTTGTGGGATTGTATTTTTGGCTCCTTTGAATTCGATGGTCATGGGGATGTTGGTGAGAATCTCTTTCGCTTCACTGTGAAATTGGTCGCGCTTCTCCCAAATCATCATCGTCAATAAATCAGCTTCGTCTTCGTTAAGTTTTTTCTTGACCTCCCAAGTCTGTGATTGTAAGATGGTGCCGTTGATGACTTTCATGAAATTTATGTAAGCCAATTGTTCGTCGGAGACCATGGTAAAGACATCCACGTCATGGATGGCGGGATTAACGACGGTGGATTTAGCTTGGAAGTTTTCTAGGAGTTCCCATTTCTCCTTCCATTC
>JBDKFF010000105.1:0-12104 GCA_039798865.1 Bacteroidota bacterium | reverse complement strand
GTGATGATTGGTGAGATTGGTGGAGGCATGGAAGCGGAAGCAGCTCGTTGGATCAAGGCTGATGGAAATCGTAAGCCAGTGGTAGGATTTATCGCAGGTCAAACGGCACCGAAAGGACGCCGTATGGGACATGCGGGTGCCATTATTGGAGGCGCGGATGATACGGCTGAAGCTAAAATGAAGATCATGCAAGAGTGTGGTATTCATGTCGTTTACTCTCCTGCAGATATCGGTGAAACGATGATTAAAGCGTTAGCTGGAAAATAATAGCAAGGATGATTCCTTTTATACAAAAATCTGCTAATCAGTTCCTTAACGGGAAGGTTAGCAGATTTTTTTTATTCTTTTTTTTATTAATTACATCGGACATTGCGGCTACGCAGTGGCAAGAGGTGCAACCATTGGATAAGTCTTGGTTGGTGTATCAGGCCAACATGAAGGCTTTTTTGCCCTACATTTCCTCTAAACATTACAATTACAAGTCCAAGTCCTTGGCGATTCCATTGGCGGAGTATCCCAATACCTATTTGCGATTGGAGATGGATGAAGAATATGTCTTGTTTGTTCAAGGGGCATTTCATAGTCATTTAAAAAAGGAGGAGGTCTATTCGTGGTCGATGGATAGTTTACAAGCACGATATCCAATTAATGGACCTTTGTACTTTAGTTTTTACCGGGCTAACATGGCAGGTATCCCGCAGGGAGTTAGCATTGAACGTAAGGTTGAAGAGAATAATACGGCTTTTTCAGATATGTTGAATTTACGCCAACGAAATGCCTATCTATTTAATCAGTTTTTTGGGTCTTCCTTTTTGTTGATTTTGTTCTTTTTAGGTGTTTTATATGCTGCTTTCCCACGTTATTTTGCAGCCTATTTTCGCTTCACGGATTGGATACACTGGGAAATTAAAGAAGAGGTATTATTGAAAAATGCCTTTGCTTTCCCCAATCTATTAGTCATCTTTTTATTGAGTCTTATTACGGCATGCTTTTCCTTTTACAATGGTTTGCTGAATCAATCGCAAGATTCGTTTTTTGAATCGCAGGAAAATCTACAACGTTTCGTACCGGCGATTGGTTTCGTGCTCTCCAAGACGCTGCTAGGTTTTGGCTTATTTGTCAGTAGGTATTTCGTTTACAAATTATTTACCAATTTGTTTCGCTTGCCTCATATTGCGGATGCGCATTACTTTAAGTCCATTCAGGCAAACCTTCAATTTTTTATCGTCTTGTTTAGTTTGCTAAGTTTATTCTCCGTTTACATGGGCCCTATGTACGCGGTTAATTTGAATTATATTTCCTACCTGATTACGGGTTACTTCTTTGTTCGGGCGATCTATTTCTTTCAGGTATTTCGGCGGACATATCAGGTTAATCAATTGTCTTTGTTGGCCTACCTAATCTTAATGGAGGGTCAGGTCATGGTTTTTGGATTGCGAGAATTGATTTTTCCGGAATACATGTAGGGTCGGATAATTTTTTGATATTTTTTGTCGTATATTTGCAGGCATTTTCAGTTTTAGGCAAACTGAGGCTGATTAAATTGAATCAATAATTATGAGTGGAGTTGCTAATGTTATTCAACCGGATCCAAGTCGGTTGAAAAAAGTTAAAAGTATCCTTGTTACCCAAGTTTTTCCTACGGAGGCGGCTAAAGTCCCTTACTCTGAGATTGAGCGTAAATACAATGTAAAGGTTGATTTTCGTTCCTTTATTGATGTGAAGGGGATTTCATTTAAGGATTTCAGAAAGCAAAAAATCAATATTTTAGAGCATACAGCGATCATATTTACAAGTCGTAACGCCATTGATCATTTCTTCCGTATATGCAAAGAAGCGAAGATTGAGGTTCCTGCGGATATGAAATATTTCTGTATTACCGAGCAGACAGCTAATTATTTGCATAAATACATCGTTATTCGTAAACGCAAGATTTTTACCGGGACAAAAACAGCCTTGGATTTATTGGAGGTTATCAAGAAACATAAAACAGAAAAGTTTTTGTTTCCATGCTCCAATAAGCGCCAAAAAGACTTGCCGGATTATATGGGGACGAATGATTTTCAGTTGACGGAAGCGGTCATGTATGAGACGGTTTCAGCTGACTTGTCGGATCTAGAAAATGTATTTTATGATGTGATTGCCTTTTTTAGCCCATCAGGTATTACCTCTTTGTTTGAAAACTTTCCAGAATTTAAGCAGAATAATACGCGATTAGCGGCTTTTGGTCCTACGACAGCCCAGGCAGTTCATGATTCGGGATTAATTTTGGATATTCAGGCACCTATGCCGAATGCACCTTCCATGACGGGTGCATTAGAGCATTACATTAAACAAGCCAACGCAAAATAAATAGAAAGCTCCTTAACGGAGCTTTTTTTATTAAGGCAGGATTTAGCTATCGTTATTTTGTTTATTTTAGCCCATATTTTGGCAGACCACGAAAGATGCAAGGATTGAAATACGCCTTTGGAAATAGTTTAACGTACTTGCTACTGTTCCTATTCAGTCTAAGCTTGCATGCACAACAAACGCCGGCCTTAAGTTTATATCATCTAAATCCACTTTTTTTTAATCCAGCTGCTGCCGGGGCAGGTCGCGATGCCTACGTTCAAACACATTACCGTAACCAATGGACAGCCTACGAAACGTCACAAGATGGGAGTGGAAATTTGGGGACGACGATTGTTGGTTTATCCATTCCTTTGAATTTTCAAGGGTTAGGAATGGGCTTGGTGCTGATGAATGACAAAACGCCTTCCGGGGTGGGGCAGCAAGTTGTACGACTTCAGCTAGGTTATCACAAAACGTTGGCCTCCGGTGCCATTATTTCTTTGGGGGCGGGATTTGGTATGCAGAACAAATCATTTGATGGGCGCGTGTTTCGAGTGCGAGATCCCAATGATCCATTGGCGATTGAATTATCGGGTAAGCAAGTTTCGCAGTCTCTGCCTGATTTTAATGCAGGTGCAATGTATACGACAGATTTGTGGGAGCTCGGTTTGGGTGTTGGGCATATAAATCAACCCAATTACGACTTTGGGACAAGTAGTGTAAAATTAACGAATGAATTAGCTGCGAATTTACATACGAAAGTTCTTGTAGGGCTGTCGGATCGTTTTGAGCTGAGTCCATTTGCCCAACTTACTTATTATCAAGGTATATTGTTGCCACAAGTGGGGGCGAAGTTGATTTACCAGCAACAGTTTTGGTTGGGAGGTGGCTACCGTTGGGACGATGCAACAAGTTTAATGCTTGGGATGTCACTATTGAATAGTCGATTGGATGTAGCCTATGCGATGGATTTGTCGGTCATTAATGCTGCGGTCAAGTCCAATTTGTCACATGAGATTATGTTCAAATTTATATTGCCGAGTTTTCAGACTTCGTCGCGCTATGTGCCGGTGAAGACACCTCGATTTAAATAGCATGAACTGAATAGGAAATTCGCGCAAAAAAATGGGAATTTGTGAATGAATTATTAGAAATTCCGTTAATTTTGAGGAATTTGATTTAATACTGTGTACATATTTAGTTTGTGCACAATTTTTTAAGATTGATATCGTTTTTAAAAAGGTATAATAATTCGTCTTTATGAATTTTAAATTTATTGGAAAGCCATTGGCATTTGTTTTGTCGGCCTTTGTTTTATCTGCAGTACTTTATGGATGTGGAGGTTCAAAGGGTGGAGCAGGCAGTTCTAAGAAGACCTTGAGTAGCTCAAAGGGGGCTTCGTCATCTTCGAAAAAAGGAGGTCTTAAGTTTGGCAAATCGGCTAAAAATGCGCCAGAGATTGAAAACGGAGAAATTGTGGCGAGCGCTCGTAAGGGATGGAGTCAGCCTACGCCGTATGGAATGGTGTTAGTTCCTGCGGGTAGCTACATGATGGGGCAGGCAGATGAAGATGCATCACGTTCGGGCATTAGCTTTAATAAGCGTGTAACGGTGGCTGCATTTTACATGGATGATACAGAAATTACGAATCATGAGTATCGTCAATTCACCAATTCTTTGTTGAAAGACTCTGTTTCTGTCTTGGGTGAGGATAAGATTATGACGGAATATTATCCGGATACGACCGTTTGGAAAAGTGATTTTACTTACCACAATGGTGATCCGATGTTAGAGTATTATTTTTCGAGTCCGGCATTTGATCAATATCCGGTCGTGGGTGTAAGTTGGGACGCTGCGCGCTATTTCTGTTTATGGCGTTCAAAGATGTTGAATGAATATCGCAGAAAGCAGGGTCAGTACATTTTGCCACGTTTTGAATTGCCATCGGAATCTGAGTGGGAGTGGGCGGCACGTGGTGGACGGGCAGCTGCGAAATACCCTTGGGGTAATCCATATGTGGCGAATGCCAAAGGTTGTTTGATGGCTAACTTTAAGCCTCATCGTGGAAATTACGATGCTGATGGTTATGCATATACAGCTCCAGCGAATGCATTTGATCCCAATGATTTTGGTTTATACAATATGTCGGGTAACGTAGCTGAGTGGTGCGTAGATGCATTTGCGGAGAATGCGTCGGCGGTTACCTGGGATTTAAATACGGTTAATATTGATGCGGATGAGCCGCGTAAGGTGGTTCGTGGGGGTTCATGGAAAGATATTGCCTATTACCTTGAAACGGGTACTCGTGCATATGAGTTGCAAAACAAGAAGCGTTCTTACATCGGGTTTCGTTCGATGATGCGTTATTTGGGACGTCCTGCATTAAAGAAATAGTTCAACAATCAAAGATTCAAATAAATTCAAATGAGCGGATTAGAAAAATCAATCAATGTGGTAGCGAGTTTTGGTGCTGCTGTCGTAATTATTGGAGCATTATTTAAAATTGTACACTGGGAAGGTGCCAATGAGATGCTGATGGTCGGTATGTTTACGGAAGCAGCCATCTTTATTTTGTTTGGTGTGTTGTACATGAAAGCGAAGCCCGAGAAAGATTACGAATGGGAGAAAGTTTATCCTGAATTAGTGGGTGGAGAGCCTGCCTCACCACGTGCTGCGGGAAATGGGTTAGCTAATTTGGCTAATCAACCAGGATTGGGTGCGGATGTGATTGAGAACTTGACAAAAAGTTTGAAAGGATTAACAGAAACGGCCAATAGTTTACAAGAGATTACGAAAGCAACAGGTGCTGCTAATGAATTTGTGAATTCATTGAATGCCTCGTCTCAATCGTTGGGCTCATTGAACAAGACGGTTTCCGATGCTACGGCTTCTTTGGGTAATATCTCAATTTCTTCTACAGAGGCTGCTAAATATGCGCAACAATATGCGAAGGCAGGGGATCAATTAGCGGCATTGAATGCTGTTTACGAAACTGAAATTCAGGAATCAAGTAAGCATTTGAAAGCGATCAATGGCTATTATGGTAATGTGAATGCAACTGTCGAGCAAATTGCCGCTACATCGAAAGATGCGGAGCAGTTCAAGGCAGAATTAGCTAAGTTGAATGCCAACATTCAGGCATTAAATCAAGTGTATGGCAGCATGTTGACTGCTATGAAAGGATAATTATTGATTTTATTACAGCTTAGATAATATGGCTAGTTTAAAAGAGACACCCCGGCAGAAAATGATCGGGATGATGTATTTAGTACTGACTGCATTGCTTGCATTGCAGGTGTCGGATGCATTATTACAGAAGTTTACCATTTTGAATTCTAGTTTGGAAATTGCGAATCAATCGGCAACATCCAAAAATAAAGGCATGGTTCAAGGTATCGAAGAGCGCATCAAAGATCTTCCAAACCCAGGCGCCTATGCTGACGTCATCAAGCGTGCCAATGAAGTACGTCGTTTGGCGGATGCTTTAGTGAATCACTTAGATGCGTTAAAATCGAAAATGATTGAAGCTGGAGGAGGTATTGATCCGGAAACGGGAAATATTAAAAATCCGAAGGAAGAAGAGAAGGTGTATACCATCATGGTGGGCGCGGATAAGTCGGGCGAGGCCTACAAACTCCAAACCATGTTTGAGAAATATGTGGCTGATTTGGAAAAATTAGCTGATCCGGGCACCAAGTTTCCTTCTTTAGCCAATGATGCTAAATCGGATCCGATTGCGAGTCGCGATGGCAATCAAGCAAACAAGGATTTTGCGGAGTTAAATTTTGCACAAACTCCTGTGCCTGCGGCGATGGCTACGATTTCGCAAAAGCAAGCAGAAGTTCGTCGTTATGAAAGTGATGTTTTGGCGCAATTGGCTGCCAAAGTAGGGGCTAAAGAAATTAAGTTCGATAAGGTTTTCGCCCAAGTATCTGCGAATGCAAATACTGTCGTAGCAGGTATGGAATACCAAGCAGAAGTATTTATTGCGGCTACATCGAGCGGATTTACGCCGCGCATGAGCTTTAATGGTTCATCGATTCCGGTCGTAGATGGCCGCGGTCAAATTAAATTCAAAACTTCCGGTGGTGGATTTGATGCCAATGGATTATCGAAAAAGACCTACACGGCGTCCGTTTCTTACATGAGCCCAGCGGGTCCTAAGACGGAGACTATTCAAAAGGAATATTTTGTATTGAAGCCTACCTACAATATTGAGACGGCTACCTTGCCAGCGCTTTATTTGGGTTGTGCTAATCGTTTAAGTGTGGCGAGTCCTGGACTTGGAGCCTTGTGGAATCCTTCATTCTCTGCGGATGGTGGTGAGGCGATTGGAGGTCAAAATCGTGGTAAGGTTACGATTGTGCCAACTGCCTCAAATGTTACGTTGAATATTACCAATGGCGGTACGCTTTTAGGAAAAGAAACTTTCCGCGTTCGTCGTGTTCCAAGACCCGAGGTTCGAATCTTTGGAAATGGGGCTGAATTAGATGAGAAACGGGGTGCGAGTGCATCAGGCTTACGTTCCATTGATGCGCGTGCTTTGGCTGATGAATCATTCAAGTCGACCAATCCAGAAGATGCCAACTTCCGTGTTTCGGAATTATATGTGGCTTTAGCTCGTGGACAACGTAAGATTGATGACATCACCTTGCCTGGGTCGGGGTCTATTTCAAAGTTAGCGGCACAAGCACAGACAGGCGATCGCTATTACATTGAAATTAAAGGAGTTCAACGCAAAAATTTTAAAGGATCTGTTGAGAATATTCCATTTACTATGGCTAAAAACATTCCTTTGAATTAATATGAATTGTATGAAATTAGTAAATAAGAGTTTGTTGGTAGGTATTCTTTCGGTTGTGAGTGTATCCATTCATGCGCAGGAAAAACCCTTGCCTCCTAATCAAAATTCGGTGCGCCCTATCGATGAATCAAGTATTCATTACAAGGCTCGTTTGTGGCGTCGAATGGATTTGAATGAAAAGATTAATCAGCCATTTTTCTCCAAAAACAACGAGATCACGAAATTCATTTTGGACTGGGTGAAAGCGGGTGTTTTAACCCCGTATAAAAACGATTCACTGACGACAAAACTGACTTACGCTCAATTCGAGGAGAATTTAAAGATGGAGGAGCAATCAAATCAAGCTGCTTTATCAGATGCTGAAAAAGCTGCAGGCTTTGGTGCTGAAGGTTCGGCTGCTCCGAAAGCCGGCACAGATGACGGTTGGGGTGGTTCAGGTGCTAAACCTGCAGGAGCTCCGGCTAAGGATGATTTTGAGCAAAAAGCAGCTCCCGTAGAAGATGCATTCTATTTTGCGAAAGACTTGTCGATTCTAGAGATACGCGAAGATGCCGTGATTGACCGTCGGCGTTCTCGTTTATATTTTGATATTCAGTCGATCAAAATTGTTATCCCAGCCTCGAAGACAAAGGCCGGATTTGACAAGGAAGTTGCTACGTTCCGTTTCAAAGATTTATACAAATTGTTCCGCTCAAACCCGAACTGTATTTGGTATAATTCAGAAAACGAGATGCAGCACAAGAACATGGCAGACGCTTTTGATTTGCGCTTATTCCAGGCTCGCATCATCAAAAAAGGAAACGTTGAAGATAAGTTGTTAACTGATTTATATGGTGGAGAAAAAGAGGGCTTGATGATGTCCCAACTTCTAGAATATAAATTATTGGAAATGGAACACGATTTGTGGGAAAATTAATCTTGTTTATCGTTAAAAAGGAGCTTTTCGAAGCTCCTTTTTTTATGTCCTCAGACTACATAGGACAAATCGGATAAAAAATTAGATAGTAGGTATGAATAGATCCTCAAATCTTAATTTTTTACAAAAATGTGGGTTTATTATCTTGAATTAATTCCATTTTTTGCCGACTTAAATGTAAATTGCAAAGTAATTTGACTAAACTAATCTATGTCGTATCAACGCAAAACAAAAATTGTTGCCACAGTAGGCCCAGCTTCAGAATCGAGAGAAGCATTAATTCAATTAGCACAAGCAGGAGTAAATATATTTCGTTTGAATTTTTCCCATGGAACCCATGAGGATCATTTAGCACGCTTACAAACCATTCGTTCCATCAGTGAGGAATTAGGGTTGAATTTAACTGTTTTGCAGGATTTGCAAGGTCCGAAAATCCGTACACAATTGGTTGAAAACAACGGTGTTCCTTTGGAGGCAGGGAAGCAATTAATCTTTGCGATGGACGAGAATTTGTTGGGGACTTCTGAGAAAGTAGGAACCACATATACTTCGATGTATCTCGATGTGAACGTAGGTGAACGCATCTTAATGGATGATGGTAACCTTGAAGTGAAGGTTCTTGCTGTCGACAAGGTTAAGAAAGAAGTAATTACAGAAGTTGTTTATGGTGGAATCTTGAAGTCGAAGAAGGGAATTAACCTTCCAGGAACGAAGGTTTCATTACCTTGCTTAACTGAGAAAGATACAGCAGATTTATATTTTGGATTGGATCATGGTGTTGATTGGATTGCACTTTCGTTCGTGCGCAAGGCATCCGATATTTGGGACATCAAAGATAAAATCAAGGCCTATGGTAAGACAGCCAAGGTGATTGCAAAAATTGAAAAGCCAGAGGCGATAGATAATTTAGATGAGATCATTGAGGCGACTGATGCCATCATGGTGGCTCGTGGTGACCTAGGTGTAGAGATGGATGGAGCGGTAGTACCTTACTTGCAGAAAGTGATGGTTGAGAAGTGTACAGCAGCTGGGAAACCCGTTATCGTGGCGACGCAGATGCTTGAGTCAATGATTACGAATCCAGTACCTACCCGTGCTGAAACATCTGACGTTGCAAATGCGGTATTACAAGGTGCATCCGCAACGATGTTGTCTGGAGAGTCTGCATCGGGTGCGTATCCGATTAAAGCAGTTGAGACGATGGCTCACATCCATGAGGTGGTGGAGCAACAACAAAATGCGATCGAAATTATCAAAGGGGATGAAGCAGCTATTTATTTCAAGAATCACGCGTTAGCCAATACACCGAATGTGACTTTAACGGATCGTTTGATTTCTGGCGCATGCCGTTTGGCACGTGACTCGAAAGCAAAAGCGATTCTTTGCATCACGAACTCGGGTCAAACAGCGTTTAAATTATCAGCACACCGTCCAAAGGCTGATTTGTATGTATTTACCAACAATAAGCAATTGATGTCTACGATGGGACTTCTTTGGGGTGTGAAGGTATTTTATTACGATGCCGCTTCCGAAAGTGCTGAGAAAACCGTTCAAGGAATGGTTGATTTACTAAAATCAAAAGACTTACTGGAGGTAGGTGATGTATTTGTTACGACACTATCTATCCCTGCACATACGACCAAGAAAACCAATACGGTTCAATTGGGTATCGTAGAATAAATTTCAGGGTTTACCCATGAAGAAAAAAAATCCTTATTTAACCAATCCGCTAATCGGTCTATACTCTGTATGGACCGGTTTTTGGTTTATTGGATGGTTTCTTGCCTTGTATCCTTTCATGGTAATTTTCCTCCAACATAAGGACACCAAACTCTACGCGCACCGATTAGTTCGCCTGTGGTCTCGTCTCTTTTTTGCGTTCGGATTTCTTCGTTTTGAGGTTATTTCTGAGCAAAAATTAGATCCGAAGCAGGTCTACGTCTTTTGTGCAAATCACTTTTCGTATTTGGACATTCCCGCCTTCGTAAAGATTTTGCCCAATTATTTCTCTTTCGTGGGTAAAAGTTCCATTAAAAAGGTTCCTTTATTCGGGTATTTATATGCCCGTCTGAATATTTTAGTCGACCGGAGCGATCGCCAAAGTCGGTCAGCGACCCTCGCGAAATCCATTCGCGCCCTTCAGGCTAATCGTAGTATCATCATATTTCCGGAAGGGGGGATTGTCTCGAAGAATTTCCCAATCATGTCGGCGCCTTTAAAAGATGGCGCATTTGCCATGGCAATTCAGCAGCAGGTTCCGATCTTGCCGGTTTCGTTTTTGAATAATTTCCAACTCATGGACGATGATCATTTTGTCTTAAAACCGGGTGTAATCCGTGTTCGGATTCATGCCCCTGTGGACACGAGTGGTTTGACTCAAGAGGATTTACCAGTTTTGCGGGAGAAGGTTTACCAAATCATCCAACAACCCATCTTGGACTACCACGGTGTCGATATGCCACAATAAGCTCTTATGCGCGGATTTGCTCTATTTTGTTGGATTACCTTATGCTTGTCGGCATGTAGCACTACGGAGCAACCTACTGATATGCCTCGTCCAAAAGGCTACAATCGCATCGAATTACCACCCGTCAAGTATACGTCATTAGAAGCGGGTCATCCGTATCAATTTGAGATTTCTGCGTATGCTAAGGTGATTCCCGATACCGTCACAATTGGTAACAAAAAAGAAGTCTATAGAGCAGAACCGCATTGGATTTATATCTATTATCCGCGCTGGGATGCATTTATTCAGATTACCTATAAATCCTTGGGTGGCGATAAAAAGAAATTAAAAGCGCTCATCAATGATGCGTTTGCCCTAGCCTATAAACATCAATCCAAGGCTGCTGGAATTCATGATTATGTCATGACCACCACAAATGGCCGCAAGGCAGGCTTGATTGAATTAAATGGAGAAGTGGCTACCTCCTTGCAGTTTTTTACAACAGATAGCAGTAAGCACTTCCTCCGTGGTGCTGTTTATGTCAAAACGGCCACTAAAAACGATTCTTTAGCTCCGATTATCCATTTCATCAAAGGGGATGCTTTACATTTAATCGAAACCCTCTCTTGGAAATAGGCTTACTTGTTCCAGTCCTGAACTTTCCGTTTATTTGTAGCATCTATGGGGCAATCAACCGTACTTTTTGAATCTGAGGAATCAACCGTGTTTGTTGATGCCTTATTGCCTTTGCCCATACCCCGTTATTTTACCTACCGCGTTCCGCGTCAATGGGCGACGCTTGTTGAATCTGGTTTACGGATTGTGGTGCCCTTTGGCTCGACCAAGGTACTGACTGCCGTTATTGTTAGCGTACATCACCAACCGCCTAAACAATACCAAGCCAAATATATCCTCGAAATTCTCGATGAAAGCCCTTTAGTAACGGCTTCTCAGATAGCCTTATTTCAGTGGGTGGCTAATTATTACATGTGTTATCCCGGGGAGGTCTTTCAAGTCGCCTTGCCGGCTGGATTGAAAATTTCGAGTCAGTCCAAGGTGCAGATTCATCCCGAATTTCAGGCATTCGATGAATTGTCGGAAAAGGAAAGCATAATCTTTCAAGCGATTCAAGAAAAAGGCGCATTAACCTATGATGAGGTTGCGCGCGTTGCGGAGGTGAAAAGCCCGTATCACCATATCAAGTCCATGGTAGGGAAGGGTTCCATTTTGATTTTCGATGAATTAAAGGATCGATATACCCCGAAAGTTCAGCGCCGGATACGTTTAGTTTCGGACCATACGACTAAAGAAGCATTGACTCATTTGATTGGTCAATTGGAATCCAAAACCAAACAAATCAGCATCTTGCTCCATTATTTACAATTTATCCCTGTCATGCGGGATGCCGATTCAAATGCGCGCGGATTAGAGAAATCAAGTTTTACGCAGGCTGGACTCTCTGACAGTGCATTACAGACGCTTATTAAAAATGGGGTTTTCGAGTCCTTCGAGACGATCGTGTCTCGGTTTGGTTCAGATGCCGACGATTTTATACCTGCTTCCTTTGATCTAAATCAAGCACAGGAAAAGGCCTATCAATCCAT
>JBDKFF010000104.1:0-4424 GCA_039798865.1 Bacteroidota bacterium | reverse complement strand
GGTCGAATGCCTTGTTGGTGCGCTGCCTCCAAAATCCTCGTCGCCCCTTTTTTGAAGGGTTGAATTTCATGGGTCAACAAGCAGATTCCCTCGATGAAAATTAGCACCCCGCCACCCTTTTTCAGAACCTGAACGGCCTCATCAAAAGTACCCTGATTTAAATGCAAATGCTCGCGGCCTTCTCGGGCTCGGTGAATGGGAATCATCCCGATGGAACGCAATAGGAATCCAAACAAAGGTTTCCTAAAAACATCCCCACGGGCCAAAAAGTGCATTTTTCGCGGATAGTAGGCTCCGATGATGACCGCATCCAAAAAGGAATCCGGATGGTTAGCAACCACCAGTAAGGGGCCTGATTTTTGTAGGATGCGTTTGTTCCGAATATGTACTTCTGGGCAGAAGATCCACAGGCCGATACGAACAAATAATTTTAGGATGACAAGCAAATTTTCAATATTTTGAGCAAGGTTTAAAAATTATTGGATGCAAGCAAGTTTTCTCTCAATCTATCTCTTGCCCATGGCGATTGCCATTATTATGGTAGGCTTGGGTTTATCGTTGACCCCCGCTGATTTCAAACGCATCATTCAATATCCCAAAGCGATGATTATTGGGCTCGTTACTCAGATGGTAATATTGCCACTGATTTGCCTCTTGATTGCCCAGTATTTCGAGTTGTCGCCCGTACTGGCCGTTGGCCTCATGTTGCTTGCCGCCGCACCCGGCGGACCCTCCGCGAATTTATATAGCCACATGGCCGGGGGAGATGTTGCGCTCAATGTCAGCTTAACGGCCATGAATAGTATTTTATCGATTTTTTCGATTGCGTGGATTGTCAATTTTTCGCTGGCTTATTTCATGAAAGCGGAGGCCTATGTACCCCTGCAATTTCAAAAGGTTTTAGAGGTCTGTGCGATGATCATAACACCCATCTGTATAGGAATGTGGGTGCGTCATCGCTATCCGGATTTTGCGTTGCGAATGGACCGACCGGTAAAATTGGTTTCGGGTTTGTTTCTTGCGCTGCTGATTATTCTGGCGGGCTTAAAGGAAATCGATCATTTGATGGAGGATATTCAAACGGTGGGAGCTGCCGCGCTTTCGTTTAATTTGGCGTGTTTGGTGGTGGGTTATTTTCTTCCCCGGCTCTTCCAGCTTCCTCCAAAACAAGCCGTGGCGATTTCAATGGAGGTGGGAATTCACAATGGGTCTTTGGCGATTTACATTGCCTTGAGTATTTTGAATCAAGGGGAAATGACGATACCCGCGGTGGTTTACAGCTTAATCATGTTTATTACGGCGGCAATTTTTGCTATTTGGTCT
This sequence comes from Bacteroidota bacterium, assembly GCA_039798865.1. GTDB lineage: Bacteria > Bacteroidota > Bacteroidia > Cytophagales > Spirosomataceae > Aquirufa. The sequence continues at coordinate 3,101 of JBDKFF010000104.1, read as the reverse complement.
CAAAAAAAGCTTACTGAATAAGTTTTGCCTAAATTTGTGGCCATGAAAAATCTAGGAATTCTTTGTTTGCTTTTAATTTCCACGGGCCTCTTTGCCCAAAAGGCTCCACTACCTGTCGAGGTGATGGCCGGAAATAAGCGTGCCAATTTGCTGATCATCATCAATCGTCCCATTGATGCTGCGGGGAAATTTAACTTCTTTAATGTGACCGTCGGTGCGGCAGATTATCAAAATACCCCCTCCGAAACGGAAATGGTTATCAACAATGCTATTACCTACAACTTAGGGAAAGGCTTAAGTGCGGCATCGGGTTTGCAGTGGCATTATAAATTGGGTTTTGTCCCCACGCTCGGTTTCCAATTCTTAAAGGCTAGCCCGGATTACTTGGTGGTTATTTTCCCTACCTTTAATTTTAAACCCGAGCATGCATTTGAAACGGTGGCTTTAGCGGAATACAAGCCTAAATTGAGTGAAAAGCTGCGTTTATACACACGTTTGCAAGGGCTATTGGTTCAGAATATTGAGGCAGGAACCCATGCTCGCAGTGGCATTAGCTTTCGTGCGGGTATAAATTTTGATAAGTATATTATTGGTCTTGGATCGAATATTGATGCCTATGGCCCCATGAAGTTTGAGAAATCGAATCACGGATTATTTTTCCAAATGCGCTTATGATCAATAAACTAGCCATTCAATTACGCGAGATGCAGGATTTATCCGAACATTGGGAGAAGAAGAATCCGGATGTCTCTGTGGAGTCCGTGGGATGGCATTTGTTGCATAATTTGCAAGTTATTAATGGTGTCATTGCTTCACTTGCATCGTCTGACCCCAATGCTTATGCCCCAAAGTTTTCCTTTCTTAAATGGGGTATTTTGCTGACGAAGAAAATGCCCCGTGGCAAGGCGCGCGCGCCCAAGTCGGTAATCCCAACGCAAATTGATAAAGCTGAATTGGACGCTGCTCTCGATCGATCAAGTTTGAGTGTATTGAATTTATTGAATCAATCGCCCAAACAGTATTTCACGCATCCAATGTTTGGGGATTTAAACACGAAATTAACATCGCGTTTTTTGTGGATTCATACGGAACATCACCTTAAAATCGTGCGTGATATTCTTCGATAAGCGCGTCTAATTGTAACTTGATTTCAGGAGTTAATTCCGCAACTTTTCGCCGGGTTTCCAGATTGATCGGGAAGCCCATTTTTTGCAAAACGTATTTCGCGCTGGTCGGGTAGCTTTGGTGCAAGAGTTCCATGTGAGCCGAAAAGAATTCCTGAATTTCTGCATGCTTCTCAGGTGATGCACAAAGTTTTACGATTAAGTCGGGGAAGTAATTTCCTTGAATACACGAAAGCCCTTTGGCACCTGAATTTAACGAATCAATCGCGTGTTCGATGTAAGCATCATAGAGTCCAAAAACGCAGTTTTCGGCCGACTTTAATTTTGCGCGCACCTCATCGATTTTCAAGGAGGTATCTTTGTGATAAACGAGTCGGCCCGTAGCAAGTAATTGCTCCAAAACCGGGATACTCACCAATCGTTTATAGGGTACCGGACATTCGTATATACCAAAGGGGATTTCCGGCGTCTGCGCTAACCATTCCTGCATTCGTTCTGTAAACAAATCGTCCGTTTCGTCTTCTGTCACCAATTGATTATTCAGAATAATCACCGCATCCACGCCCAAGGCATAGACTTGTTTGGAAAATTCAGCCATTTCGGGAATGCTACCCCCCATTGTTCCCGTGGCAACTACGGGTACGCGGCCTGCAACTTGTTTGACCACGGTATCAATGACTTCGAGTCTTTCTTCGGGGCTCAATTCATACATCTCACTGGAGAGGCAATTGGCAAATAAACCCACGGCACCCGAATCCAAATAGAATTCGGTTAGGCGGCGCAAACCCGGATAATCAACTTGTAAGTTGCTCGTGAAAGGGGTCAACATGACCGGAATAAATCCTTCGGGCAGCGTCATCGTTCTTTCTTAAATGTTTGTACCCATATACCCACGGCCAAGATGGTCAGCGTACCGATGACGACCGTCATTTTCGTATCGAATGGACTACGTAAATTTTCGGGCAGATTATCTTTGAACGACATCCAAGCAATGACGATGACGCCTGAAATGGCCGCAATGATGGCTGCGCCATTCGAAACCTTTTTGGCCAAAAATCCCAATAAAAATATCCCAAGCATTCCGCCCGCAAAGATTCCAGACAGTTTCCACCAGACATCCAATAAGCTCTTCACACCGATCATGCTGATTCCGAAAAGTATCCCCAAACAACCCATGATGATGGTGGAAATTCGTAAGACCTTCAATTGTTTTTGAGCGCTTATATCTGCCTGGATATAGCGCAAATAAATATCTTTCAAGAAAACGGTCGCCGAGCTGTTCATTCCAGAACTCATCGTGCTCATCCCGGCTGATAGAAGGGCGGCCAACAATAGTCCAAGCAAACCCTGCGGAATCTGGGTCTTCATGAAATGTGGCAAAACGCGGTCGGCATAATCGCTTGCTTGAAGGGCGTGGACCGACAAGTTTTTCTCCATGGCAACCTGTTGCTTCAGCTCCCAAATCAAGCCGGGATTCAATTCGTAAAAGGCGTATAGTGCACTTCCGATGAAGAAGAAAAGAAAGGATACGGGGACATAATAGAGTACGCAAAGCCAGATACTTTTGGCGGCATCCTTCGTGTTTTTGGCCGTATGATAGCGCTGAATGTAGTTTTGGTCGACACCAAAATTGGTCAGATTGATGAAGAATCCATACAGCAAGATCACCCAGAAAGAACTTGTATGGAAGTCGGGCCGAAAAGTCCCCAAACTAAATTTATCCTGCTGCTGTCCGATGGCTATCACCTCCGTCAACCCAATCTGATTCAAGATAATTCCCAAAATCATCAAGGCCCCGAGGGTTTTCAAGATGGCTTGAATCACCTCCGTCCAGATGACGGCCTCCATGCCACCCAAAACCGTGTAGAGGATGATGACCAGTCCAGCTACCATGATTATTAAGCGCATGTCCACACCGGTTAATGCATTGATCGTAAGCGCCAATCCGTAGAAGATGGTTCCCATTCGTGCCAATTG
>JBDKFF010000103.1:0-2837 GCA_039798865.1 Bacteroidota bacterium | reverse complement strand
TGAATTTGGTATTGATGGAAGTGATTACGGTGACGACTATTAACGTAAAATAGGATTATTCAAGGAATAACTATATCGCAAAAGTGATATTACTATATTCAGTATATTATTTTGTAAAAATTGATTTTAGCCAAATATATTTTTAGTTAAATTTGAAATATGTGGCTATTCTATTGAGAATTTCTTTTGAATAGAATTTATGCGATAATCTTATTTTAAAATTTTTGTTAGAATAATTATATATTATTATGAATAACATTGCCGAAGAGGGTCTTTACAGGAAAGAGTTTGAACATGATGCCTGTGGTATAGGTTTTGTTGCTAGTATGAAGGGAATTAAATCCCATCGTATTGTACAAGATTCAATTACGATGTTGATTCGCATGGATCATCGTGGTGCTTGTGGATGTGATCCAAATTCAGGTGATGGTGCGGGAGTGTTATTGCAAATACCACATGAATTTTTGTTGGAAGAGACGAGAAAGCTAGGTTATTCTTTACCAGCCCCAGGTCAATATGGTGTGGGTATGATTTTCTTTCCCAAAAATGACATATTAATCAAGGAATGTAAAGAAGTAATTGAGCGTAAAGCAAAAAAATTAAATCTTCGGTTGATTGGATATCGCGAGGTACCTGTGGACAATGGAGATATTCAAGGTGCCGATTCTGGAAAGGCAGAGCCTTCGATTCAACAATTATTTATTGAACGTCCTGAGACTTGTGCTACTGAGATCGATTTTGAACGTAAACTTTATGTTTTTAGACAGTATGTTACTCGTTTGTTAAACGAAACAATTCCAAGTCTTGAAAACAAGTTTTACTTTACTTCTTTGTCATGTAGAACGATAATCTACAAGGGTATGTTGACAACGATGCAGGTTCCTGGATATTTTAAGGATTTGCATGATGAAACATTTACTTCTGCGTTGGCGATTGTTCATTCACGGTTCTCAACCAATACATTTCCTGAATGGAAACTAGCACAACCATTTAGGTTTATTGCGCATAACGGTGAGATTAATACGGTAAAAGGAAATTCTTCTTGGATGCAAGCACAATCAGCTTTGTTTTCGAGTAAGTATTTTAGTCAAGAGGAATTAGATATGATTCTTCCGGTTTGTAGCCTTGGACAATCGGACTCTGCCATTTTAGATAACGCCATTGAATTGTTGTACTTGAGTGGTCGCTCTTTACCTCATGTCATGATGATGTTAATTCCTGAAGCATGGGATGGTAATGATAGTATGGCCGACTACAAGCGTGATTTTTATGAATATCATGCAGCTATGATGGAGCCTTGGGATGGTCCAGCTAGTATTTCATTTACGGATGGGAAAATGATTGGTGCCACCTTGGATCGGAATGGCCTTCGTCCATCCCGTTATTGGGTTACTGAAGATGATCACGTGATCATGGCTTCCGAGGCAGGTGTATTGGATTTAGATCCATCCACTATTGTTTCAAAGGGACGTTTACAACCCGGTAAAATGTTTGTTGTGGATATGGAGCAGGGACGAATTATTCCTGATGAGGAATTGAAGGAGAAAATTTGCCAACAGCAGCCTTATGGACAATGGTTACGTGAAAATAAAATTCGTGTGGAGGATTTACCTGAAGCAGGTAGTGAGTATCGCCAACCAAAGGCAATCGAGTTAATTTCACGCCAACAAATTTTTGGTTTTACAACGGAGGATATTCGTGTCGTATTAGCTCAAATGGCTGAAACGGGTAAGGAAGCGTTGGGTTCCATGGGTATTGACACGCCATTGGCAGTTTTATCAGATAAAGCACAACATTTATCGTCTTACTTTAAACAATTGTTTGCACAAGTAACTAATCCGCCGATTGACCCTATTCGTGAGCGTATGGTTATGTCATTATTGACTGATATTGGCGGACTTTCTAATCTATTAGAGGAAGGGCCAAACCATTGTAAGCAAATTGAAATACAACAACCCGTTTTACGAAATAAGGAGGTAGAAAAAATTCGCTGGATTGACCACGAGAATTTTCAAACCAAATCAATTCACATGACATTCCGCTCTAGTGGTGAGGAAGGTAAGTTGGAGAAGGCACTTGAGCGAATTTGCCAATATGCTGAAGATGCCGTAGACGATGGGTATTCTATTATTTTATTGACTGATCGAGGAATCGATTCATCTCATGCGCCAATTCCAAGTTTGTTGGCTTTAGGGGCTGTTCATAATCACCTGATTCGTACCAAAAAACGTGCTAAAGTGGGCATTATCGTTGAGGCCGGTGACGTTTGGGAAACCCATCATTTCGCGACATTGATTGGGTATGGCGCATCAGCGGTTAATCCATACATGGCATTTGAAACGATTCGTGCGATGAAGGAGACAAATCTAGTTAACCAATCCTTGTCGTATGAGAAGCTTGAATACAATTATATCAAAGCGGTTAACGGTGAATTGTTAAAGATTTTCTCAAAGATGGGAATCTCTACCCTTCAGTCTTATCAGGGTGCTCAAATTTTTGAAATTTTAGGTATTGCTAAAGAAGTAGTAGACCTCTATTTCTCTGGCTCAATTAGCCGGATTAACGGTATTGATTTAGATACAATTGCTAAAGAAGCTTTGGTTAAGCACCAAGCCGGATATGAATTATTAAAATCGGAATATCCGAAATTAGAAGTAGGAGGTATCTACCAGTGGAAACAACGCGGTGAAGAACATTTGTTCAATCCAGCTACTATCCACTTGTTACAACAAGCAACGAAATCAAATGATTATTCGGTTTACAAAAAATACGCGAAAATCATTGATGATCAAACAAAAAAGGCGATTACGCTACGTGGTTTATTGCGGTTTAAATCG
>JBDKFF010000102.1:0-4224 GCA_039798865.1 Bacteroidota bacterium | reverse complement strand
GAAATTAACGATTCGCAATGAACATGCGGCAAAAATACGGATTATTCCTTTTTTTCTTTTTCCTGCTTCCCAGCTGTTTGCTCGCGCAAAGCCAGTTGGAGGTCATCCGTGCCGATAGCCTTAATGGAATCCAGCAAGAGTTAATCATGCGTAAAACCTTAATGGGTCATGTCTTTTTGCGCCAGGGAACCACAACCCTTGCTTGTGATCAGGCGGTTTTAAACAGCACGACGAATAACGTGGAAGCCTATGGACATGTGAAAATCATTCAAGCAGATACGGTTACTATCACGGGTGATACTGCGATCTATATGGGGGATAGTCGGAAGGCCTATATCTCCGGCAAAGTCAAATTGGATGATCATACCATTGTTTTGTCGACGAGCAAATTGGATTACGATTTGAATTCGAGAATGGCTATTTATCATTCAGGCGCCAAGATTATCGATAAGAAATCAACTTTATCTAGTAAAGAAGGTTTTTACAATACGGTTACTAAAAACTTTTTATTTAAGGAAAAAGTGCGTGTGCTAGACAAAGAGGGTGGTCGCTTGCAAGCGGATTCGCTCAAGTATAATACAGCTTCTAAAGAGGCATTTTTCATCTGTCCCACGGAAATAATTACCAAAAAAGACACGGTGCTTACCTCGGCAGGTTTTTACAATACACAAACGAAGGTGTCTAATTTTACGGGTCGGTCAACGGCCAAAACGGACGAGTATATTCTTTCTGCAGATACGCTATTTTATGACAGTCCCACGCAAATTGGCGTTGCTCGCGGACGTGTCGAATTTTTGAGTCAAAAGCAAAAGGTCATTTTAAGCGGAGATCATGGTCGCTATGCCGGAAAGACGGGAATTACGCGTGTCTATGGGCATGCCCTCATGCGGAATATCGGAGAAAAGGATACGCTGTATTTAACGGCAGATACCTTGGTTTCCGTGCAAAATAAAGTGGACTCAACACGAAAGCTCTTTGCCTATCACAAGGTATTGATTTTCAAATCCGACTTTTCGGGGAAATGCGATTCCTTGGGGTATGATACCCGCGATTCGGTCATACATTTTTATCAAAAGCCAATTCTTTGGACGAATGAGTCTCAGTTGCAAGCAGATTCGATTTCGATGTATATGACGAATCAAAAGATGCGCGAAATGCGCTTGAGGGGACATTCTTTTGTGATTTCGAAGGATTCTGTCGAGCATTTTAATCAAATTAAAGGCAGGAAAATGTGGGTCTTTTTTGCCGATGATTCTCGATTAAAAAAGGTTCAAGTGGATGGAAACGGGGAAAGTGTCTATTATGTCGTTGATGATAAAAAAGTAACCACCGGATTGAATCGCGTGGAATGCAGTCGGATGAATATTTTCTTCCTAGAAAATAAAGTCAATAAAATTTCGTTTATCACGAAACCGGAAGCCAAATTTGTTCCGCCCAAGGAATGGAAGGAAGAACTTGAGTTTCTCGATGGATTTAACTGGAGGACCAAAGAAAAAATAACCTTACCCATGCTTATGGAAAGAGTTAATGTCGCTCCCACTGTTAAAAAACCTTAAAATTGGCCTTTTTGTCACGAATTTAGGCCGTTTTGCCGATTGCCCAATACCATCTTTGCGCAAAAGTTTTACCTTTGGGTATTCGACAAAATTATGATTCGATCTGTATCTCATTTATTGTTTATAGTGCTCTTGGGAGGAATTATTTTCCCAAGTTATCTATTGGCACAAACCGAATCGAAGTCGAAATCCCGCATCCTTGTTCAAAGGACTCCTCAGAAAGCGAACCTACCTATTCTTTTATCCAAACGTGTTTTTCGGGTAGATCCATCCTTACATGCGAACCTTGACTTACGCCAAAATTCCTATTTAAGTCAATGGATGAAATCGAATTATGCGAAGCCAGCGAGCACATCAACGACAGCACCTAATGTTGAGCGTCGATTGCTTGAGGAAAATACCAATTCCGACAAGTACCTTTTTTATAACGATCGCATTCAAGTATCTCATGTTTATCCTAACCCAGCTACTGATTTTGTAGATATCGATTATCAGGTTTCTGGAAATCAGGACCTTCGGATCGTTTTCTACAATGTGCTCGGAGAGCAAGTGAAAGAGATATCCTTAGATCGTGACCAACGAAGCATTCGGGTTTCCATGCGCGATTTTTCGAATGGAATGTATTTGTATCAATTACTGATTGATGGCCGTTCCGTTGCCACTAAAAAATTAATCGTTCGTAAAGGGGTATAAAAAAACCTGGATGTTTGGCACCCAGGTTTAATGATTATTCGAAACCAATCGTTTTTTTTGTAGAGACGCGATACTTCGCGTCTATTTTATTTTTTGAGACGCGAGGTGTCGCGTCTCTACATTTTTGGTTAAGACGCAAGGTGTTGCGCCAGTACATTATTGATTCGCAATCGTACGTTTGATGAACGCAGTCAAATCTGCACCGGTCAATAAATTCTGAGACAGCAATGCCAAATCCGAAATTTGCTTCGCTAAGGCTTTTTGTTCCTCTTCCGATGTCAAACTTGCGAGTTTATTGATTAAGGGATGGTTCGCATTGACGGTAATGTTATAGGTCGTTGGCATCGAACCAAACATTCCCATTCCTCCACCATTCTTCGCCATCTCACTCATGCGGCGCATAAATTCATTCTCCGTCACTATTGCCGGTAATTCATCGGGTGACATGGCCTCTACGGCTACGACCTTTTGTTTGTCATTCAAGGTTTCCTCGAAAACCTTTTTGACACTTTCTTTTTGTTCATCACTTAAGACCGCTTCTAAATTAATCCCTGTATCAATTAATTTATCGATGCGATCCGCATCCACGCGCTTCCATTGGGTTTTTTCCAATTTCGCTTCCATCGCTTGGATGAAGTGACTGTCAATTAATGAATCCAGTCGCAAGACTGAATATCCTTTTTGTTGGGCGGATTGAATAAAGGCGTCTTGTTGCTGCTCATCGGTGGTATACAAATAAACTTTGTTGCCATCTTTATCCGTTTGAGCGGCTTGAACCTCTTCAGCATATTCATCTAACGTGAAATACTTTCCGTTGGTATCTTGTACCAAACAAAAATCTTTCGCACGTTCCATGAACTTCTCATCGGAGATCATTCCATATTTGATGAACAAACCGATGTTGGCAAATTTTTCTTCAAAGGCCGGACGATCTGCTTTGTATAATTCGGCGAGTTTATCAGCCACTTTTTTCGTTATGTAGCTGTTGATCTTCTTAACATTTGAATCTGCCTGAAGGAAAGAACGAGACACATTCAATGGAATATCTGGCGAATCGATGACACCATGTAAAAGCATCAAGAATTCGGGTACAATGTCTTTGACTTCGTCGGTGATGAATACTTGCCGACTGTACAACTGAATTTTTTCACGTTGCAACTGCATTTCGTTCTTGACTTTCGGGAAGTATAAAATACCGGTTAAGTTGAACGGGTAGTCCACATTCAAGTGAATCCAAAATAAGGGCTTTTCTTGCATGGGATACAATTCGTCATAGAATTGTAGGTAATCATCATCGGTTAAATCCGATGGGGATTTCGTCCAAATCGGATTAGGGTTGTTGATGATTTTTTCCTGGAATTCAATCGGCATGGGTAGGAACTTACCATATTTCTCCAGGATGGATTTCAAGCGGTATTCCTCCAAAAATTCTTCTGAATCTTCCGCGATGTGTAAAATGATGTCGGTTCCACGCGTTTCTTTTTCCGCAGAACTGATCGAATATTCCGTGGATCCGTCGCAAATCCAGCGCGCTGCTTCCGCGCCTTCTTGGTAGGATTTAGAGATGATTTCCACTTCTTTGGAAACCATAAAGGCAGAATAAAATCCTAAGCCAAAATGACCGATAATGCCTTTGTCTTCGCCTTGATCTTTGTATTTCTCAACGAACTCAGTGGCTCCCGAGAAGGCGATTTGGTTGATGTATTTTTTAATTTCTTCGGCCGTCATACCTATTCCGTTATCCGAAATGGTGATGGTCTTTTTGTCTTTGTCGAAACTTACTTGCACTTTCAATTCACCCAATTCGCCATTGAATTCGCCAATCGAACTCAAGCGTTTAATCTTTTGGGTGGCGTCTACCGCATTGGATACCAACTCACGAAGGAAAATCTCGTGGTCCGAATAGAGAAATTTTTTGATAATCGGAAAAATGTTCTCAGTGTGAATGGAGATGTTACCTGTTTCTTTCATGTTT
>JBDKFF010000101.1:0-4717 GCA_039798865.1 Bacteroidota bacterium | reverse complement strand
TAACCGTCGCCGCATCGTAATCATACTGATGCTTGGTAGGCTCACATGGTTTAGGCTCTATGAAGAACTTCCCTTTGAATCCATTCCGACGAGCATATTCAACACAAGTATGTAGCATACGCGCGAAATGCTCACGCTCACGCTTCATGTCGGTATTCAATAAGGTCATATAACCTTCACGGCCTCCCCAGAATACATAACCATCACCACCTAGTTTAATCGTTGCATCGATCGCACCCTTCAATTGAGCACCAGCATGAGCAACTACTTCAAAGTTGGGATTGGTGGAAGCACCGTTCATATAGCGCTCATTGGAGAACAAATTAGCTGTACCCCACAATAACTTCACGCCACTTTCCGCTTGCTTTTTCTCGAAAATATCCGAAATAAACTTCACGCGATCGGTAAATTCTTTCGGATCATTATGTCCTTCAATAGCGTCTACATCGTGAAAACAATAAAAAGGCGCTCCGATTTTCGTGATAAATTCAAAAGCTGCATCCGCTTTATCTGCCGCACGTTGACGCGCATCCGACGCGACATCCCATGGATAATGATGCGTTCTTGGACCGAAAGGATCAGCTCCATCGCCACAAAACGAATGCCAATATGCAATGGCAAAACGTAAGTGTTCCTTCATTGATTTCCCGGCAATAATCCGATTCTCATCGTAGTAACGAAATGCTAATGGATTATCTGATTCAGGTCCTTCAAATTTGATTTGATCAATCCCTTTGAAATATTCTTTTTGTCCAATTAAAACGCTCATAATTTAGCTGAATAGTATTATTAAATCGCTTGATAAGTTCCAAAACTACGAATTCTCCCTTTGATTCCAAATGCTTTCGAATATTTTTTTAGCATAGTATAGCACAGTGCGATATATATATAATGATACGATTCTAAATTGTTTTTTCTATTTTTGGTAAAACACTACTTCATTATGTCTAAACTATTCAAAGTCATCTTGTTGATAATCATCGCATTACCAACATTTGCTCAAACAACTTACAATGCCAACGGGCGTTTCGAGCAACTCGAATCAACCCTTCCTACCCCAAATTCGTATCGGACCGCGAGTGGTTCACCTGGAAAAGACTATTGGCAACAACGTGCCGATTATGATATCAAGGTCGAATTAGATGATATCAATCGTAAGATTACCGGTACAGAAACGATAACCTACTTCAACAACTCCCCTGATGAGCTACCGTATTTGTGGATTCAATTGGACCAAAACTTGTTTGAGAAAAACGCAGCTCGCAAAACGGCGGCGACGGGTGAAATTAAGAACGGAATTAGCGCAGCAGCCTTTAAGGAATTAACCGACCCTAAAGATTACGGATATAAAATCACGGCCGTTAAAGACATCAAAGGAAATCCATTGCGTCACACGATCAATCAAACGATGATGCGTATTGACTTACCGACACCCGTGAAATCAGGGGGTTCGGTTAGTTTCAACATCGATTGGAATTATCTGATTACTGAATATTATGGTCGTTCAGGCTATGAGTTCTTTTCCAAGGATGGCAATGCGAATTACTTCATCGCGCATTGGTTCCCGCGCATGGCAGTGTACAATGACGTATATGGCTGGCAGCACAAGCAATTCATGGGACAGGGAGAGTTCACTTTGAACTTTGGAAACTATAAGGTTGCGATTACCGCTCCGAATGATTTAGTCGTGGGAGCTGGTGGTGAATTATTGAATCCGAATCAAGTGATGTCGGCGACACAATTAAAGCGCTGGGAGAAAGCAAAAACGGCTACACGTCCCGTAGAAATTGTGACCCAAGCGGAAGCTGAGGCGGCGGAAAAAGGAAAGCCAACGGGCAAAAAGACTTGGATTTTTAAGGCGGATAATGTGCGTGACTTTGCATTCACAGCGTCGCGTAAATTTATCTGGGATGCCTTGCAAGTAGACGTTGAGGGTAAGAAAGTATGGGCTATGTCTTACTACTCGAAAGAAGGCAACCCACTGTGGGGAAAATATTCAACCATGGTAGTCGCACATACCTTGCGTTCATATTCTAAGCGCACGATTGCTTATCCTTATCCAGTGGCGATTTCTTGCCACGCAACATTGGGAGGTGGCATGGAATATCCAATGATCTCCTTCAATGGCGGTCGGCCAGAAGCCGATGGCACCTACACGGAAAACGTAAAAAATGGAATGATTGGCGTGATCATCCACGAGGTGGGACATAACTTCTTCCCGATGATCGTCAACTCGGATGAGCGTCAGTGGTCTTGGATGGATGAGGGTTTGAATACCTTCTGCCAATATTTAGCGGAGCAAGAGTGGGATCGCAACTTCCCGGCACGCAGAGGGGAACCTCAGAACATCGTACCTTACATGCGTTTGGACTCGAAGAATCAGGTGCCTATCATGGCGAATTCGGAGAACATCATGGACTTCGGGAACAACGCCTATGCGAAGCCGGCCACGGCATTGAATATCCTTCGCGAGACGGTGATGGGCCGTGAGTTATTTGATTATGCATTCAAAGAATATGCGCGTAGATGGGCATTCAAGCAACCTTATCCGGCGGATTTCTTCCGTACCTTGGAGGATGCATCTGGCGTAGACTTGGATTGGTTCTGGCGTGGATGGTTCTATGGAACAGAACCCGTAAACCAATCGATCGAGACAGTGGAGTGGTTTGGGGTAGATAGCCAAGATCCGGTAGCTAAAAAAGCAGCGGAAAAAGCAACGGCTGAAGCAAAACGCCAAACCATGTCAAACATTCGCAACAAGACCGATATCAAATCAACGGTTGTCGAAGAAAATCCTGATTTGACAGATTTCTACAATACCTACGACCGTTTTGCAACAACGGATGCAGAAAAGAAGAAGTATCAGGAATACTTGGGTAGTTTATCCGACGAGGAACGCAAATTGGTTTCTGAGGGCAAAAACTTCTATGTGGTGAACTTCAAAAACAAAGGGGGACTACCGATGCCAGTCATTGTGAAGTTGAATTACGAGGACGGAACTGAGGAGGTATTGCGCTTCCCAGCAGAGGTTTGGCGATTAAACGATGTGCAGGCGAAGAAAATCATCCCTACTTCCAAGAAGGTGGTGAAGTGGACGCTAGATCCATACTATGAAATTGCCGACATCGACACGGATGATAATGCTTACCCACGTGAGCCGGCTCAACCGACACGGGTTCAATTATTCAAGGCTCAACCACGTAGCTACGGTGGCGGACAAAATCCAATGCAGGAAGCACAAAATGCCAAGAAAACAGGAGCAATTACAGGATCAAAAAATCCCTAATTCGAAAGGATTGAAAATCAAAAAGCTCAAATACGCGATGTATTTGAGCTTTTTTTATTCAGCTTCCATACTATTCAATAAACTTAAATCGAGCTTAGTATTCGATTTTCCTCTAAAGTACATTGGAATAAAACGGTAACCGAAAACCAAGTCGGTAAGTGCATAAGAATTTCGCGCCATGACCGTGGAAGAATACACCTCATCGAAACCGATCAGCAACGCACTGACCTCCGGTTGCAAAGCTTTTATTTCATTTTCCGTCAAGCCATAGAACGGGCTATTTTCATCGATGGGATGAACAACTGTCCAATTTAATACCAGGCTATCAACATGCGTTCGCTCCAAATCCAAATTGTAAAACTGATAGGTCCCATTCGGACTAAACAAACGCGTACTAACTTTTACTTCTGCGTTCGTCAATAAGTGATCATCTTTATATCCGACCAATCGAAACATCAACGCCTTTCCACCACGGTAATTAGCCACGAGCATTTTTTCTGAAAAGCGCACAAAGGACCTTGGTCTAGAAAAGCGACCATACAATAAACCAGCAGCGATAGCAAATGACAAGAAACCAATCAGTGATTCAATGGCCGCTATCCAATTGGTCAACTCCCCTACTGGATTTACCCGACCGTATCCTACTGTCGTAAATGTCTGCGTACTAAAAAAGAATAATTCTTTGATGTGCTCAAAACCTTGTGGCGAATCGACTCCCTCTAAACCTGTTGGGCCGGCCAACCAATACAAGAGCGTAAAAAATGAATTGATTAAAAAATAAGCGATGAAGATGACCAACAAAAACCGCCAGCGTGGCATCGTCAACATGCTGTGATAACTACTCACGCGATCGCGAAATGAAATACCTAATCGTTGGATGTTATAGGAACCATCTCGGTTCACCATACGTCCACCCATTTCGGAGGCCTTATCGCCAAAACCCGTATCCTGATTTTGATTTATTTCTGTCATATTATACAAACCAAAGTTTAACCGATGCAATCAATAACACCAAAGCCAACACCCATTTCACCGCTTTGTTGGAGGCTATTTGAGCTCCCCAACGGGCCCCAAACATGCCACCCACCAAGGCACTTGTAATCCAGAAAATAAGTGTTTGGTCCACATAAATTCCATTCTTCAAACCCAATAAACCCGCCACCGAATTCACAAAAATAAATAGCGCTGAAATCGCCGCCGCTTCCTTGAGACTCGCCCAACGCATGAGTAATAAAATGGGGCTCAATAAAATCCCTCCGCCTATGCCAATCATTCCTGAAAACAAACCAATCACCGCACCGAAAAGTAAAGCCAAAGGCAAGGAAACGGAACGCTGCTCATCTGATTTGAATGTTGCGAGCATACGTACAATGGCTATCACGAGACAAATCCCTAAAATTCGTTTGTAGTTCGCGTCGCTCAACACAAATT
>JBDKFF010000100.1:0-10745 GCA_039798865.1 Bacteroidota bacterium | reverse complement strand
CAATATCATAAGACATTATTGTTGCTCAATCAGATTCCTCATTTTGATTTAGGGAATTTGATTGTAACCGAAAATGAACAATTGGTTTCACCTGTAGGGGTATTACATGTTCATCGCTATGAGACTGAAAATGATTTGTCAAAATGGTTAGACCAACATGCCGATAAGATTCAATGTGTTGTTGGTTCAAATGCGATTCCTTTTGGTCAGGCTCAAATGCCAGCCTTGGATGATTTTGCAGACGGCATAAATACCTATGAATTTTTGGTTAATTTATCGTAAACCAAGATTTTTAGTATCGCTGCACCGGATAGCCCGACCAAGGTTCCTGTCATTACATCTAAGGGATAATGAACTCCCAAGTAAATGCGACTGTAGGAAACGATTGTCGCCCAGATAAACAATGGGATGCTTAACCATTTGTTTTTTGTCAATAAGTAGAAGCCCATGGCTATCGCAAATGAATTAGCCGCATGCGATGAGCAGAATCCATACAAGCCGCCTGCCCCATCAGGTAAATGAATCCAGGATTGAAAATCAGCCTCATGGCTAGGTCTAAGACGTTTGATCCAAGGTTTCAGGACGCTGGATGAAATTTGGTCAGCCCAAAGGATAGCTAACACTAAATAAAACAGAGATGCTTTAATCGCCTGAGGCTTTACTCGATATATCTTGTAAATCAAATAGGCATAAAGGGGAATCCATACCAACTTATTGGACAAAAATCGCATGATAATATCTAACTCAGTCGTGTGCGACTGGTTGATTACCCGAAACAAAGATTCATCCCATGTCGGAAACATCTCTTAAAATTTAAAAACGTTTCGAACTCTTGCCAATGTCGCCGCTGCAATCGGTTCTACCTTCTTCTCGCCAATTTCTAATTTTTCCTCGATGAGGGTTGGATTGTTGATGTAATAATCAAACTTTTCCCGTGCCTCTTTGAAATACTCCAACATTAATGCGTGCAAGGCTTGTTTTGCATGACCATAGCCATAGCCGCCTGCCAAATATAATTTGCGCATTTCCGCTGATTGTTCTGGTGTGGCGATTAAATTATATAACTTAAAGGTAATGTCATTGTCGGGATTCTTAGGGTCCTCCAAAGGCGTTGAGTCGGATTCAATCTTCTTGATTTGCTTCAATAATTCCTTTTCTGGTAGGAATACGTCGATGTAATTGTTCAAGGACTTACTCATCTTATTGCCATCAATACCCGGAATGGTCATTACCTCCTCATTGATCGCTGCCTCAGGAATGACAAATATCTCTTCATTGGCTATCCGATTGAAAGCACCTGCCATGTCGCGCGTCATTTCGATATGTTGGCGTTGGTCTTTCCCGACAGGAATGATTTGGGCATCGTAAAGAACAATATCTGCTGCTTGCAAAACAGGATACGTAAATAATCCCGCATTAACTTTATCCATGGTGGTGGATTTATCTTTAAAGCTATGTGCATTAGCCAACATCGGATAAGGTGTCACACAGTTTAAATACCACATGACCTCAGTATGGTAAGCAGCCAACTTGGATTGACGGTAGAAATAATTTTTATCCGTATCAAAACCAAAGGCCAACCACGCAGCTGCAATGGATAAGGTATTCGCACGAATTTGTTCACCATCCCGTAGGCTGGTAAGCGTATGCAAATCGGCAATAAATAGAAAGGATTCATTCCCAGGCTTTTTGGAAAGCTCGATTGCGGGCATGATTGCTCCTAAAATATTACCTAAATGGGGTTTTCCAGAGGATTGGATACCGGTTAAGATGCGCATATAACTAATCAAAAATTTTACAAAAATCACGAAATTCATTCAATTCTCCCAATATATTTTTTGTCATTCTTTTGCTTGCCTTTTCGATATAAATTCTCCTAAAATTTCGCTAATTTCGAACAATCAATTTTTATCCTTTTTTCATGTCTGTCTCCCCTGACTTACTCCGATTTTTGACCGATTTGAAAGCAAATAATTCGCGCGAATGGTTTGCTTCCAATAAATCTGTTTATGATCTGGAGAAGCAGAAATTTGATCAATTGATCGAACGGTTGATTCAAGAATATGGGGCTTTTGAGAATATGATGGGTGTAGAGCGAAAGCATTGCTCCTATCGTTTATATCGCGATGTGCGGTTTTCAAAAAACAAGGATCCCTACAAAACTTGGTTTTCAGCCAGTTTCTCGGAGGGTGGTCGGCGATCCGGTTACATGGATTATTATCTACATATTGAACCCGGCGGTAAATCTTTTTTAGGTGGTGGGATGTACAGTCCTACGCCGGAGCAAATTGCGAAGTACCGACAAGAAGTAGATTACAATGGTGCGGCTTTGCGTAAAATTGTAGAATCACCTTCATTCTTGGCCACATTTGGGAAAGCTGAGGGCGAAATGCTGCAAAAGGTTCCGAAAGGATTTGATCCGGATCCCGCAGATGTCGAATACATTCGTCGGAAACAATTGTTTTATTGGCGGCATTATTCCGACAAGGAAATTACTGCTCCTGATTTTGTCTCCAAACTCATGCAGGATTCGAAGCTTTTAAAGCCATTTTTGGATTTCTTGAATTTGACATTTTTTGATAAAGAACCTTTTTAATACCCATTTACATGCAATTTTCGCATTTACATAATCACTCTCAGTTTTCATTGTTGGATGGGGCGTCGAAGATTTCGGCGATGTTTAAAAAGGCAAAGGCAGATAATATGCCGGCAGTTGCGATTACCGACCATGGAAATATGTTCGGCGTCTTTCAATTTGTGGCAGAAGCTGGTAAGCAAGGTGTTAAGCCTATTGTAGGCTGCGAGTTCTATCTAGTGACAGATCGTCACAAGCAGAGTTTTACGAAGGAGCAAAAGGATAAGCGTTACCATCAATTGTTTTTAGCCAAGAATCCGGAAGGTTATCAAAATCTGGTCAAACTGTGTTCGTTGGGATTTATGGAAGGAATGTATTCCAAATATCCACGGATCGACAAAGAATTAGTCTTAAAGTATCACAAAGGTCTGATTGCCACGACTTGTTGTTTAGGGGCGTCGGTACCGCAGGCTATATTGCGTTCTGGTGAAGAGGAAGCAGAAAAGGAATTTAAGTGGTGGTTAGATCTATTTGGTGAGGACTATTACATCGAAGTTCAAAACCATCATATACCTGAGCAACAGACAGTTAACGAGGTCTTGTTAAAGTTTGCAAAGAAATATAACGTCAAGGTAATTGCCTCGAATGATAGTCATTACTTAGATCAAAAGGATTCCAATGCACATGATATTCTCTTGTGTATCAACACGGGTGAAAAGCAGGCCACTCCTACCTACAAGGATATCGATGATGGATCTGAAATGAAAGGAAAGCGTTTTGCTTTCTACAATGACCAGTTTTATTTCAAGACGACGGAGGAAATGACCAAACTTTGGTCCCACGTTCCCGAAGCCATCGATAATACGAATGAGGTGGTGGATAAGGTAGAAACCTTGAAGCTGACCAAAGATGTATTATTGCCTAACTTCCAGATTCCGACCAATTTTCAAACGCAGGATGATTATTTGGAGCATTTGACGATGGAGGGCGCAAAAAAGCGCTACGTGGATATCGATCAGGTGGTTGAGGAACGTTTACGTTTTGAATTATATACCATCCGAACGATGGGTTTTGCGGGTTATTTCTTGATTGTTGCCGATTTTATCCAAGCAGGTCGTGATTTGGGTGTTTACGTTGGTCCGGGCCGTGGTTCTGCTGCGGGCTCAGTGGTAGCCTATTGTTTAGGGATTACGAATATCGATCCCATCAAGTATAATTTGCTCTTCGAGCGTTTCTTGAATCCGGATCGTAAGTCATTGCCCGATATTGATACGGATTTTGATGATGAAGGCCGACAAAAAGTTATCGACTATGTGGTCGATAAATATGGTAAAAACCAAGTGGCGCACATTGCTACGTATGGCACTATGGCCGCCAAAATGTCGATTAAAGACGTCGCGCGGGTTTTGGATTTGCCATTATCCGAGTCCAATGCCTTGGCGAAATTAGTTCCGGAGAAGCCCAAAATTACTTTGGAACGTATATTTAACGCGCCTCTGAATGGAGATAAGAGTTTGGCTGATAAAGAAGGTTTGAATCCGGAGGAGATCGAACAGGTGAAGCAATTGCGTCAAATCAAAGATTCAGGTGGTTTGCCTTCCACGGTGATTGAGAATGCCTTGGTGTTAGAAGGATCTGTGCGCGGAACAGGTATACATGCTGCGGGAATTATCATTGCACCCTCTGATTTAACGGATATTTTACCGGTCGCCACATCGAAGGACGTTTCGTTATTGATCACGCAATACGATGGTTCGGTCATTGAAAATGCCGGTGTTATTAAAATGGACTTTTTGGGTCTAAAGACCCTTTCCATCCTTAAAGAGGCTGTTCGCTTGATCAAGCAGAATCACGGGATTGAAATTGTGTTAGATGATTTACCCTTGGATGATGCAAAGACCTTTGAGCTATATCAACGTGCCGAGACCAATGGGACCTTTCAGTTTGAATCCCCGGGTATGCAAAAGCATTTACGGGATCTGAAGCCGGATCAATTCTCTGATTTGATTGCTATGAATGCCTTGTTCCGACCAGGCCCCATGGTTTATATTCCGAATTACATTGCTCGAAAGCACGGTCGGGAGGCCATTGAATACGATTTGCCGGAAATGGAGGAGTATCTGAATGATACCTACGGGATTACGGTCTATCAAGAGCAGGTAATGTTGCTTTCGCAGAAATTAGCTAATTTCTCGAAAGGTGATGCCGACGTACTTCGTAAGGCCATGGGTAAGAAGGATAAGGCGACGATTGATAAAATGAAGGGTAAGTTCATGGAAGGTGGGCAGGCCAACAATCATCCGGCGCCTAAATTGGAAAAGATTTGGACCGACTGGGAAGCATTTGCGCAGTATGCCTTCAATAAATCACACTCGACCTGTTATGGCTTGGTGGCTTATCAAACGGGTTACTTGAAAGCAAACTATCCGTCGGAGTACATGGCAGCCGTCTTGTCCAATTCCCTAGGAAACATCGAGAAGATTACCTTCTTCATGGATGAGTGTAAACGAATGGGGATCCCGTTGTTAGTTCCGGATGTTAATGAATCATCCCGATCGTTTGCTGTGAATAAAAAGGGACACATTCGATTTGGACTTGGAGCTATTAAGGGTGTGGGCGAGGCAGCCGTTGATGTGATTGTAGAAGAGAGGAATAAGAATGGGGAGTATAAGGACATCTATGATTTTGTTTCTCGAATCAATGTTCGTCAGGTAAATAAACGCAGTATGGAATCTTTGGCATTGGCTGGAGCATTTGATTGTTTTCCAGAGGTTCAGCGTTCGCATTACTTTGCCATGGAGGACGGAACATCGTTTATTGATAAAATTGTTCGCTATGCGTCCAAAATGGCTGAATTAAAGGCCGAGGCAACGCAATCATTATTTGGGGACTTGGGAGCTGGAACAGGGAACGACATCGCTAAGCCGCGTCTTCCCTCGAGTGAGTCTTGGTCTGTGATGGAGCAATTAAAAAATGAGAAAGAAGTCGTTGGGGTCTATATTTCGGGGCATCCACTGGATGAGTATAAAGTTGAAATCCAGAATTTCACGAATTCTACTGTTGCCCAATTAGATTCAAAACCCGGTGCTGTTCAATCTGTCGCTGGAATTGTTACCAAAATGAATACGCGTACTTCGGCGAATGGAAATCAGTTCATGATTTTCACGCTAGAGGACTACTCAGGAAATTATGAGTTTGCGTTATTCGGTAAGGATTACATTGAATTCGAGCGTTTCATTGGTCAAGATCGGATGTTGTTTTTGCAGGGTTCTTACCAACAAAAGAACCGCTATGTAGAGCAGATGGTCTTTAAAATCCAATCGATTGAGTTGCTATCGGAGGTTTTGGAAGAACGTACCAAAGAAATGAAATTGTCCTTGCATTTGAAGCACCTCACTCCTGCCTTGATGGATAATTTATATTCGGTGTTGGAGCAGAACAAAGGGAATAAGAAATTGGTTATTGAGGTATTTGATGAAGAAGAGAAGATTCAGATGGATTTCTTGTCGAGAAAGATGCAGATTCGTATTGGAAAAGGTTTGATTGCCGACTTGCAAGCGCTTGATTCGGTAGGTTTTCGATTAATTTCATAAATATTTACGCGGGAACTAAATCTTGTATTTGATTTGTTATAATTTTGAATTTTAAAATAAAATAGAAAATGGGAAAATATGTAGAGGCAACGGATGCCAACTTTCAGGAATTAATTAGTGGACCAACACCTGTATTAGTCGATTTTTGGGCTGAATGGTGTGGACCTTGCAAAATGATCGGACCAATCGTAGAGGAGTTAGCAGGAGATGTTGAAGGACAAGCCGTGGTAGCTAAAATGAATGTAGATGCGAACTCAGCAGTACCAGCTTCGTTAGGTATTCGTTCAATTCCTACCTTGATGGTATTTAAAAATGGTGAAATGGTGGAGCGTTTAGTGGGTGGAAATATCCCTAAATCTGTATTAGCTGAAACTTTGTTGAAGCACGCTTAATTTGCCCGATAAACTTTATCCATGGCTTGTAACAAGATGTTGCAAGCCATTTTTATTTCCGCTTGAGTGATCACTAAGGGAGGTGCAATGCGCAAGGAATTATCGCAGAACAAAAACCAATCCGTTATTAAGCCTAGATGTATACATTCATCAATGACTGCTTTGACGGTTTTGAAATCTTGCATTTCCACAGCAATCATTAAACCTATTCCTCGGAAATCTTTGATAATGGGATGCTTTAATAATTCTTTAAATAAATCGTGTTTCGCTCCTACTTGATCAAGAAGTTGATTATTTTCAATGTATTGTAAGGTCGCTAATGAAGCCGCACAAGAAACAGGATGTCCCCCAAATGTCGTAATGTGACCTAATACGGGGTCATAGGAAAGCGATTGCATAAGTGATTCGCTGGCCATAAATGCACCAATGGGCATTCCGCCCCCCATCCCTTTGGCAGTTAATAGAACATCGGGAATGATGTTTTTAGATTGAAAAGCCCAGAAAGTACCCGTCCGCCCGAATCCAGTTTGTATTTCATCAATGATTAATAGGCAGCCTACTTCGGTACATCTTGCTCGTAAAGCTTTAAAATAAGCCTCACTGGCCGTTCGAATTCCCGCTTCACCTGCAACGATTTCAATAAAGACGGCGGCTGTTTTGTGGGTAATTGCGTTTAAATCCTGTAATTCACCATGGCGAAGATGTCGGATATCTGGTAGTAAGGGCCGAAAGCTGTTTTTAAATCCTTCATCCCCTGCTAAGGACAATGCACCTTGACTAGCCCCATGATAGGCATTGATGCAGGCAATCATCTCGGTTCTTTTGGTATATCGCTTGGCTAATTTCATTGCCCCCTCCACAGCCTCCGTACCAGAATTTGTAAAATAAACTTGGTTGAGGGTATTGGTTTGGGTCGATTTAACCAGAGCTTCTGCCAGTAGTACTTGAGGACTTTGGATGTATTCGCCATACACCATCAAGTGCATGTATTGATCAAGCTGATTTTTGATGGCTTGAACTACTTCAGGATTTCGATGCCCCACGTTCGAAACGGCAATTCCAGAAATTAAATCGATGTACTTTTTATTGGAAGTATCCGTTAAATAAATATGTTCGGCATTCACAATTTCTAATGCTAAAGGGGCATTAGACGTTGGAGCCATGTGTTTCTGAAAGAGTTGTCGGTGAGTCAATCCCATAAGATTTCAAATTTACGCCCTTTTATTAAATTATCAGTTTTTAACATGGTGTATTCTAATTATCTTCGAAACTTTGTGCTATGAAGCTACTCTTACTATTAATTCTTTTTCCTATATGCCTGACAGCGCAAACCTTACAGGGACGTGTAATGGACGCGAAAGGTGAAGCATTAGCTTTTACTTCAATTTGGGTGGAAAATACGAATCAAGGAACCTTGGCGAATGAGGATGGCCGTTTTGAATTGCGGTTAAAACAGGGAAAGAATCGGTTGGTATTTAGGCATTTGGGCTTTGCTCCTAAGCCTGTTGAAATTGAATTAGCTAATCAGGAATCCAAGGAGGATGTAGTGGTTATTATGCAGGAGCAAGCGGTTGCCTTGGATGAGATTAATGTGCGTGCACTCAAGGAAGATCCTGCGATTGGTATCATGCGTCGAATGATCGCCATGGCCCCTTTTCATTTAAAGGAATTAAATTCCTATCAGGCGAAAGCTTATGTGAAAGGTGGTGGTAAAATAACGTCTATTTCTAAATTAGCCAATTTAGCAATCGGAAAGCAGCTGGAGAAGGATGCGGGTATTAAAGTAGGGAAAACGTATGTTTTAGAGGGGATTAACCAAGTAACTTATAAGCGTCCCAATCAAGTCCAAGAGCGGGTGATTTCAAATCGTAGTAATTTACCACTTGCATTAAAGGGTGCGGATGCACCCAATTTAAGAGCTACACAAACTAATTTTTACCAGCAGAAAGTATGGGGATCGTTGATTTCACCCCTTGCTCCTCAAGCCTTTCAATTTTATAATTTTAGTTTTTTGGGAAGTTTTACGCAAGGCGGAAAAACGATAAGTAAAATTCAGGTTCGGCCAAAGGCTTACGCCATCGATTTGTTTGATGGAGAATTGTTGGTCGTGGAAGACACATGGAGTATTTATTCGCTTCGATTGAATTTTAAGAATAGTTCGGGAAGTTTTACGTTAAGCCAACAGAATGCTGAATTTCAGGGCGTATGGATGCCAATTAATTATGAAATGCGTGCGACTCTGCAGGTTTTAGGCTTTGGTTTCGCGGTTAATTATGTAACACAGATAAAGTCTTATCAGATACAGGTTAATCCAGGATTTGTGGTTAAGCCCCAGATTATTGAAGAGCGATTAGATAAAGCCTTGGCGAAAGAAATTGATCGTTCGAAGGTTAACAGAAATCCCCAATCAGCATTTAATGGAGAGATTACTCGAAAAAAATTAAAAAAGGTACTTAAACAGGTTGCCAAGGAGGAGGTAAAAGAGGATTCTTTAGCCAAAGAAGGAATAAGTGGGATTTATGAAATGACAGTAGATTCGCTCGCTCCTACGCATTCGGAAGCATTTTGGAATGAAGAAAGAGAAGTCCCTCTGACGGAAGCTGAAATTAAGGGATTCAAGGAAGCAGATAGTTTATATGTATTTGAACGCGCGAAGATGACGAAAGACTCTTTAAATGCGTTACCTAAGTTTAAATTATCTCATTTGTTTTTTGCGAAGCGGTATACTTATGAAAAGAACGGCTTGGGTAATTCTTTCAGTATTGGTTTGTTCGGTTTTGGATTTACTCCGGTGGATGGATTTTATTTAAATCGGGATTTAGTTTTCAATCATCAGCGGACAAAGACTGAATATTTTAAAACGGGAGCCAATTTGCGGTATGCCTTTGCGCGTCAAGGATTTAATGGAGACTTTTTTGTGGAGAATAAGTCGGATGAAGGTAGAAACCTCCTTAACATGACAGTAGGATCTCAAGTGGCTAATTTTAGTTCTGCCAAAACACTTCCATTGACGCTCAACTCAAGCGCGGCTTTGTTTGATTCTAGGAGTTATTTGTATTGGTATCAAAAGGATTTTGCTCAAATAAGCTTTAGGCGTCAGGTTCGAGCTTCTTTTCAATGGCGGGCTGAATTAGAATATCGTAACCGCAGTCCATTGACTAATGTAGTTTCAAATGGATGGTTTCAAAGACAGAATTCATTTCGAGCGAATTATCCTTTAGTGAATGAAATTGCAGACACAAGGTTTGAGACGCATAATCAATGGAGCATTGGAGCATCTATTACTTGGAAACCAGGATCTACTTGGCGATTGATTAATCAAGTCCGTCGAGTAGCTAGATCTCAGAGTAATTTAACGATGAAGTTAGAAACTCAGGCTGTCTTGGGTGATTTTGGCTTTTCAAGAATAGGTATTCAGGTAGATCAAACGGTTAATTTAAATCGTTTAGGTCAATTGGTGTATCAGCTTCGTTACGATGATTTCTTCAGGAAGCCACGTATTTTTATGGATTTTACCCATTTCAATGCCAATGAATTAAATGTTGTTTCAAGTTTACCTTTTGGATTTAGCACCTTACCTATGTATCAATTTAGTACAGCGGGAAGATCACTCGTTTTTCATACGAAATGGAGTCCCCGAAAATTATTGTATACCCAAAGTCAATGGTTCTACATGTATGGACTACGTGAACATATTCGTTTCAGTTCATTGCAGACGGTGTCTAAGAATGGGAAAGATGGTTTTTATGAAGTGGCTTATTCCTTGCAAGGAATTTTCAGGACATTTGGTTTAGAAGTTGCAAAACCGATTGGTAATTGGGTTCCATCTGAGTGGAAACTTTCAATAACTGCACCCTTCTAGTTGGAAATTTGCGGGAAAATCTCTTAATTGTGCTAAATTTTTTTGAAAAAATCTAAATCATTATTTATGAATCAAATTGTTTACTTAGTCCCTGCTTTTGGTATAGTAGGATTGCTGTATACAGCATGGAAATTTAGTTGGGTATCTAAACAGGATGCGGGAAATGACAAGATGCAGGAGTTGTCCGGCTACATTGCGGATGGGGCGATTGCATTTTTAAAAGCAGAGTGGAAAATTTTAGCCTATTTTGCCATTCCAACGGCAATTTTATTAGCGTGGTTGGGTACACAGACAGGAACTGTGGATAATCCCATTCACTCATC
>JBDKFF010000099.1:0-3924 GCA_039798865.1 Bacteroidota bacterium | reverse complement strand
AATTATATAAATCCAAAGACGAAAAGCCCTTTAAGAATATTGCCTATACCTTTTTAGGGATCATCTACGTGGCCTTGCCTTTTACTTTGCTAACTGTTTTGGCGTATATCAAAAATGATACTTATGATCCAAACATTGTCCTGGGCTGTTTGTTCTTGTTGTGGGCGAGTGATTCGGGGGCGTATTTTGCCGGGACCAAATTCGGGAAAACGAAGTTGTTTGAACGGGTATCGCCTAAGAAGTCTTGGGAGGGAAGTATTGGCGGAATGATTGCTGCGATGGTCGTAGCGACGATAATTTCGAAGTATTACACCAATTATTCAGCTTTTCATTGGTATGTGATTGGGGTGATTATTGTGGTTGCGGGAACTTATGGGGACTTGGTGGAATCCTTGTTTAAGCGGAGTATCAACATCAAGGATTCGGCAGATACGATACCGGGACATGGGGGATTTTTGGATCGTTTTGATGGATTATTACTTTCCATTCCGTTCATTATTCCTTTTGTAAAATTATTCCCTTAGGGGTCTTAACGAAAATTAAGTTTTCAGCAATTGGATTTTTTGTAAACTTGCGTCATGCTTCGAAAAGGACTATTTCTTGTGCTGTTTTTCTGCCTATCGGCGACGGCATCCTTGTTTGCGCAGGGACAAGATAAAACAGTCTTATTCAATGCCCGTATCATTTCGGCGCGGAATTCGGAGTATTTACCATTAGCCTATATTTATATTCCTCAAGCGGGACGAGGAGCCTTGAGTGATAATTTTGGGGCGGTTGATTTAAATGTTTTTCCGGGGGATAGTTTGGTGATCACCTATGTGGGATATAAGCCGCAGTATTACATCATTCCTCGCAATACGGGTGTCGTTCATCAGGCGATTATCGAATTGAATGAGGATTCCAAGATGCTGTCGGAGGTAAAGGTTTTTCCGCATGCGAGCGAGGAGGAATTCAAGAAGGCTTTTTTGAATTTGCGATTGCGGGATGAGAAGCAGCGGGAGATTTTGGCCAATAACTTAGAACAGTCGAAGTTGAATGTATTTGCCTTGCAGGCGGGATTGGGTGCCAACTCGAATTTTAGGAATTTCTCGGATCACATGATTTCATCTCAAGCGAATCGAACCTTTGTTTCGAGCCCTTTAATGACATTAACAAATCCCTTTGCTTGGATGAACTTTATCAAATCGATTAAGAACGGGGATCTCAAACGGAAAGACTGGAAGGAGGCTTTTGAACTACAGCCGAAGCAGTTGGTCTCTCCTCAGCAATTCATACAAGAGCAGCGCCGGAATTAAACGCCTATTCCTGTTTTTCAACCGACAAGATTTTGCGTTTACCGAAACCCCACCACCGCCAACATCCTGCCTGTAATACCTTTCTCTTTGCGATGAGAGAAGAATACATCATTGTGCTCTACCGTGCAATAATCCGAAATCTCAATCTGCGTAATCCCTAAACTCCGTAATTGAGTCGCATTCGTAGCCTTGAGGTCCACATGCCAGCGCTCACCGCGCTTTTCCTTGTGTTCAAATTGTGCTGCCACCTCATCGCCCACTTCGAATCGATCCAGGCTAATGCAAGGACCAATATAAGCCAATATATCTGCCGGATTTGATCCCTGAGCAATCATCGCGGAGGCAGTTTTGTGAACGATTTGAGCAACCGTTCCTTTCCAACCGGCATGTATAGCTGCCGCTACACGACGAACAGGATCCGCCAATAAAATCGGGCAACAATCCGCAATGCCCACGCCAGCGAAAATACCGGGTGTTTCGGAAATAATGGCATCGTAACCACGTTGATAACCGGGAAGGCTGGTTTGCCAGATTTCAGCCCCATGCACTTGGTAGGAGCGCGCCAACGATTCCGGCGATATGCCTAAATCTGCACAAAAAAGCGAAAGATTTTGCGTAATGGCTTCCGGATCATCCTCCGTATGTACGCCTAAATTCAGCGATTGATAAGACTGGGAACTCACGCCCCCGTGGCGAGTCGAAATACCCGCCACGAGCTGGGGAATGTGAGCAAATATTTTTGGTCTGAGGACCCGACTATGCGTCATAACTTAAACCATACTGCTTCAATACCTCATCCGGAACACCGTTCCATTGATTGGGTGTATTGCCCTTATATTCTAAATCGGCAATGCCCATTTTTGAGGTGAAAAATCCAGTGGCCGTCAAATTCCGCATCAAGCTAAAGAAACTCACCCCCTGCGATAAATGCTTCGGTGCCGTTTCCGGATAAGCGATGTCATCTACGATGTTAATGCGTTGCGCAGCCGTAATTTCCGTGAATTTCTTGCCAAAACGCTTGTTCGACTCGGAGTCCAACCAGCGTAATCCACCACGCATCGGCGTTTTGAATTCCGGTTTGTCCTTCACAATAAATTCGATGAATGCCGTAACGCCTGATTGTGACGCACTGCCCGATTTCCCATCGGCCGGAATGATGATGTCCGACAAAATCGTAATCGTATCCAGTTCATGTTTATTCAAGAATACCTCAGCTTGTAAGCGGGCTTCCATTTCAGCCTCTTCCTGCGTCCGACCGTTCGGTCTTTTCACCGGAACTTTGGCTAATTCCAAATTCTCAATCGCCTTCTCATCGGGATTGAACACGGCTAAGCCCAACGAACTCAAGCCCATATTTTTTAAATAGTCTCTTCTTTTCATTATAGGTTGCCTTTTTTGCGTTGATCAATGATGTATTCCGATGTACGTAAGGACAAGGCCAAAATCGTCCATGTCGCATTCTTATCCCCTTGGGATACGAACGGTGCCGCATCCGCTACGAACAAGTTCTTCACGTCGTGTGCCTGACAGTTCGAGTTCAAGGCCGATGTATTCTTATCGTTACCCATACGCGCCGTTCCCACTTCGTGAATAATTCGTCCTGGATCCGCCAAACCATAATTGTTCTCCGCACCCGGTTTTTTACCCATCGGTTCGCCACCCATCGCATGAATGATTTCCTCAAAGGTATCTTGCATGTGCTTCGCCTGCTTAACCTCGTAATCGCTCCATTTGTAATGGAAACGCAATACCGGAATACCGTATTTATCTACGACATTCGGGTCAATCTCACAATAGTTATCCTCCCGAACCACCGGCTCGCCACGTCCCGCAAAACTCACGTAAGATCCATAGAACCTGCGGTAATCCTCCTTCAAGGTCGCGCCGTATCCACCCGCCGCTTTCTTCAAACCGTCACGCGTGAAATTCTCCCGGCCGTTCAAGCCTTCGATGCCCCAACCGAAACCGTAACTTGGCATTCCCATACCGCCACCGTATTCGATGTGGTATCCGCGCGGGAAGTCTAATTTTGCGTTGTCCAACCACCATGGGGTGTAAATGTGCATACCCCCCACGCCATCTTCGTTGTAACGCTTGCGGTTAAACAAGGACGGAATAATCGCCGAACGTGATGCTCCCGTTGAGTCATTTAAATACTTACCAACTACACCACTCGAATTGGCTAAACCATTCGGGAAGCGAGAGCTTTTTGAATTTAATAATAAACGAGCGGTTTCGCCCGCACTGGCTGCCAAAACAACAATTTTGCCTCGCACCGTGTACTCTTGCATCGTACCCGTGTGTACATAAGACACACCCGTTGCCAAGCCCGTTGCCGGATCCGTCAATACCTCGCGTGCCATCGCAAATGGGAGCATTGTTAGATTTCCAGTTGCTGCTGAAGGTTTGATTAATACCGACGAAGACGAGAAATCTGCATACGCAGAACATCCCCGGTTACACTGACCACAATAGAAACATTGGCCACGCTCAGAGTTGATCGGTTTAGTCAACATCGACATTCTCGACGGATAAGTCGGGATACCCAAAGCCTTATTCGCCTTCTTAATCATCAATTCGTGCAAACGCGGTTTCGGAGGAGGCAAGAAATAGCCATCCGGATTATTCC
>JBDKFF010000098.1:0-4374 GCA_039798865.1 Bacteroidota bacterium | reverse complement strand
ATATTGTTGCCGGCCGACTGGCAGGGTCATCCTTTGCGGAAAGATTATGTTGAGCAGGATCGTTACCATGGCATCAAAGTCAAGTACGAATCATGAAAATAGCCGGATTTACATTTATTCGAAATGCGGTTCAAAATGATTATCCGATCGTGGAGGCGATCACCTCGATTTTACCCATTTGTGATGAATTTGTGGTGGCCGTAGGGCAATCGAACGATGGAACTCTTGAATTGATTCAAGCCATTGATTCCGATAAAATTCGAATCATTGAAACAGTATGGGATGAGAAGGCGCGTGAGGGAGGACGCGTTTTTTCCATGGAAACCGATAAGGCTTATCAGGCCATTTCGCCGGATACGGATTGGGCATTTTACATCCAAGGTGATGAGTGTGTGCACGAGGATGACCTGCCGAAGATTCGAAAAGCCATGGAAGATTATGCTACGAACCCCCAAGTTGAGGGCTTGCTTTTTCATTACAAACATTTTTATGGGTCTTATGATTATGTAGCTGTTTCGCGTCGTTGGTATCGTCGGGAGATTCGTGTCGTAAAATATGACCCTGCGGTTCAATCCTACAAGGATGCTCAAGGATTTCGGAAGGCTGGAAAAAAGATTCATGCCAAATTGATTGATGCGTCCATTTACCATTACGGCTGGGTAAAACCCCCGCAAGGACTCAATAATAAGGTGCGGAATTTTACCCATTTCTACCGGGATGATGCCTGGATGGCGGAACATGTTCCGGAAGATTATCAGTTTGATTACGAAAATGCCGAGCGCCTAACGCTTTTTGAGGGTACACATCCTGCCGTTGCGCAGGCTCGTATCGCGCGGATGCAATGGCCTTTTCATTTTGACCCTAAGGTACTTCGGGCAAAGATGAGTTTCCGTCGGAAGGTCTTGCAACAAATCGAAGATTGGACGGGCTGGCGAATAGGGGAATATCGAAATTATAAGCTCTTGTAAGTGGATCAAATTCAAACCTTTCCTGCCCAAAAGGCTCCCGAAAAGCCCTATTTTTCCATTCTCATTCCGAGTTGGAATAATCTAGCCTTTCTGCAATTGTGTATACGGAGTATCCGGACTCACAGTGTGGTGCCTTTTGAATTGATTGTGCATTTGAATGAGGGGAAAGATGGCTCCTTGCAATGGGTTCAAGATCAAGGAGATATAGCGTATTCTCATTCTGAAACCAATGTAGGAGTTTGCCATGCGATGAATGCCATGCGCACGTTAGCCCGCGCAGATTATCTCTTGTACATCAACGATGATATGTATACGCTCCCGGGTTGGGATTTGCTTTTGAAACAAGAAATTGAGGCCTGCTCGGATGAATATTTCTTTATTTCTTCGACGATGATTGAGCCTCGTGCGCAGAGTTCTTGTTCGATTGAGGCTAATTTTGGGACGAGTATGTCAAGCTTTGAGGAGTCACGCTTGTTGGTCGAATACCAATCTTTCGAAAAGCCTGATTGGCAAGGTGCGACCTGGCCGCCAAATGTTGTTCATAAAAAACTCTGGGATGCAGTCGGTGGGTATAGTGTGGAATTTACCCCGGGCATGTATTCCGATCCGGATTTCTCCATGAAGCTTTGGCAGGCTGGCGTGCGATTATTTAAGGGTTTGGGGCAAAGCCGCGTATACCATTTTGGTTCGATCTCTGTGAAAAGGGTGAAGCAAAATCGAGGATATTATCAGTTTATTCGCAAGTGGGGGATGACTTCCAGTACGCTTTCAACGTATTATTTACGTCGGGGAGAGCCCTTTGATGGTCCTTTGGTTCTACAACATATTCCTTTATGGGTTCGGATGAAGAATTGGTATTATCGAATTAGTACAGCGCGAAAAACAATTTAAAACAATAAGCAAATCTTCCGAAGGCGGATTTGCCTTTGTAAGCCAACATGTCATCTCGGTGTTTCAGGGCAATTCGAACCCGATTGATTCGATGCATCAGTCCGCTACCTTGACATGCTATGTAAAAATCGTTGAGTACTTGCTGTTCGGTCCCTGCTGGGCAACGGCTTTGTAGTAGATTTAGGCGCGCTAGAATTCGGCTATTTTTTTCTTTCCGACTCTTATAGGGTTTCGGGGCTTTTTTTAAATTCGCTCCGATGGTGTTATTCGCATGTTGGCGATAATGAACAAGCGTTTCAGGAAGGTAGACGATGCCATTCGTACAGGTTGCGGCAAAACCAATCAGGTAATCATGTGTGACGAATTCAACAAATGGAAGGGCAAACTCAAGTAGCTCTCGTTTGAATAACATACCATGACCCGGCGCCCATGCACCAAAGGTATACATGAGTGGGTTTTTGTAAGCGATTTGTCGTTTGATGTCGGACATTTTTTGCCCAATTAAGTTGCCTTCATCATCCACTAAAGCTGAGTCGGCATAGACCATCGATGCTCCCCCAATGGTGTTTATAAGTCTACTGATTTTCGTTGGGATCCAATAATCATCTTGGTCAGAGAGTGCGATTAATTCTCCTTTTGCCAATAAAATTCCTTTTTCAAAGGATTTTCGGTAGCCCAAGTTTTCAAGATTTTGGATGATTTGCATGCGATGATCTTTGGATGCATATCGTTGAAGGATAGCCTGAGTGGAATCGGTTGATGCATCGTCTACACAGATAATTTCTATGTTTTGGTAATCTTGGGCAAGTAGACTTTCGAGTTGGATTGCAAGGTATTTTTCGCCTTGATAGCAAGCCATGACGATGCTAATGAGGGGTGAATCGAATCTTGTAAGCAAATTGTTTCTGAAAATTGTCGTAATTTAATGCAAATTTTGAAATAGATTCCTTGAAAACCTATTTACGTTTACTGTCTTATGCCGTTTCGATTCGAAAATATGTATTTCCATATTTCAGCTTTTCGTTGTTGGCCAGTTTGTTTGGAATCCTGAATTTCACGCTGTTAATTCCTTTGTTGAATGTCTTGTTTAATCAAGCCTCAACGAATCAAGCGGTAGTCTATCGTGTCATGCCGGAATTCTCCTTGAGTCCGAGTTATTTCTCCTTTTTATTCAACCATTATTTTTATGGGGCTTTGGAGGCTTATGGGCGTTTGGGGGCGTTGCAATACGCCTGTGCGGCGATCATGATATCGGTTGTTTTGGCGAATATTTTCCGCTATTTGTCCCAGCGGGTTTTGAAGACAGTGGAGGCGGATATGATTGCCTCATTGCGTCAGGCGGTTTTTGCTAGGGCGATTCGTTTGGACTTAAGTTATTTTTCAGAGCAGCGTAAGGGAAATTTGATGTCGCGCTTGACGACCGATGTGCAGGAGGTAGAGAATAGTATCGGCAGGGCCTTTACGGCGACATTCAAAGAAATTTTTACCTTGATTATGTTTTTTGTTTTCTTGGCGAGTATGTCCGGGAAATTGACCTTGTTTTCGCTGATTATTCTGCCACTTTCGGGTGGGGTCATTGCGACGATCACGCGGCGTTTACGTCGTGCCGCCGGCGAGGTTCAGCAGCATTTAAGTGGATTGATTAGTTTGCTGGATGAGACCTTTGGAGCCATGCGAGTCGTGAAGGCTTTTCGAGCGGAGAAGGTGATGGATGCACGTTTTCAGGAGGGAAATAATCGATACCGAAATTCTTTATTGCGTATGGTTTTTCGGCAAGAATTGACTTCACCGGTTTCGGAGAGTTTGGGGGTTTTGGTTGTGACTGGCATTTTGTTGTATGGGGGAAGCTTGGTGATTTCAGGGGATGGAGAATTGAGTGCGTCGACCTTCATTGCGTTTATAGCTACCTTTTCGCAGGTTATGCGGCCTGCCAAAGCAATTGCGGATGCTTTTTCAGGTATTCAGCGAGGTGTTGCTTCCGCCGACCGCATCATCGAAATTTTAGATACGGAGTCAGAAATCAAGGTGGAGGAGCCTGTTCAGCGATTGTCGGCCTTCCAAGATAAAATCCGTTTCGAAGAAGTAGGCTTTTCGTATGTCAAAGGACGTTCGGTTTTGAAGTCGGTGAGTTTCGACATCCCCAAAGGGAAAACGATTGCCTTGGTAGGCGCATCCGGAGGTGGCAAATCAACGCTCGCGGATTTGTTACCCCGATTTTATGATCCTACATCGGGTCAAATTACCGTTGACGGAATTCCTTTGAAACATATTCCTTTGGAGGATTTACGGGCCTTGATGGGAATCGTGACGCAGGAGTCGGTGTTGTTCAATGATAGCATCTTCAACAATATCGCTTTTGGAACAGATGCGACCTTAGAGGCGGTCATTGAGGCAGCCAAAATTGCGAATGCGCATGAATTTATCGAGGCGAGTGCGGATGGTTATCAAACAGTGATCGGGGATCGCGGTTCGAAGTTGTCTGGCGGGCAGCGGCAACGATTATCGATTGCTCGGG
>JBDKFF010000097.1:0-4693 GCA_039798865.1 Bacteroidota bacterium | reverse complement strand
GACCTATTGTATTTCTTTGCAATAGAAGCTTCGTCATATGAAAATATACGTTGACTCCGTGTAAAGATAAATTAGAACTAGGATTATGGAAATCCTCCCCGAGTTTCTGGGAGGATTTTTTATTTAATATTGATAAACAGTTCGCAGATGTTTACCGACAAGGCGATTGCGATTTTGTAGATCTGAAAAATACTGGTATTTATTTGTCCTAATTCGATTCTACTCAATTGAGTATATTCCATATTAGCCTCTGCAGCGAGATTTTCGATTGTCAAGCCCTTCTTGATTCGGATTGTTCGGATATTCAATCCGACCAACTTACTTATTTCTTTTTTGCTTGATTCCATGCCACAAATTTGACATAGTAGATTTAGCCTTACAATGTCAAATCTGTGGCATGGGAATGGGTGGTTTGATTGCTAAATATATTCCAACTAACGAATTAGCTTTTATTTTCTATTAACTCGATCAATAACTTTGTATTTACCTGACTGTTTAAGCTATACATTTTCGATCTTCGATCAAGTTCTGTTGACTGTCTTTCTATACATTCATTTATGTTAAAAATCATTTTGAGCTTCATGTTTAGCTCTTTCAGGAATAAGTGCCTACGTTGTCTTTGGTTTTCCTTCGATAGTTTCTCAATTCGTAGGATTTCATTTGTCTCCCCAACCGATAACTCATCATTTTCGCTCTCTAGTAAGCGTTTGATGAACCTTACCTCTAATACGTCGAAGTAGATCGAAATTCTACTTTCTAACCCAGATTGCTTTGTAGGCTTAGTCGTTTGTCCTGACCAGTTTGGAGCGATTTTCTCCTTGTTGGTTTTCTCCTTCTTGATTTTAATTCCGAAAGTTAAGCCTACTGCGAGTGCTAAAATTGCTGTTACAAATATTTCCACGTCTTTAATCTATTTTGTTAAAGCTTCCATGCTTGGCTCTAATCTAATATGTCATATTTGCTATAATATGTTATATAAGTTATAACAATACATAACTTATTTAATGGTCAATAATTTAAATTTTGGTACAAAAAGTCACCTATGTTATAATGGTTATTGACGTATTATGCCCCTCCCGATTTATTTTCTTTGAAGTATCTAGTTATTCTTGATTCCCGCCAAGTCTTTTAATGCTGGCTCTATGGGACTCAGGACGGCGAAGCCGTGTATTCCTAGTTCTAATTCTACTATTTAAATCGCTGCGCATGTGTTCTAAAAATTTAGTACTTCTCTTTGTACTACTACTTATTTTGAGTTCTTGCGGTATTAACCGAGAGCTGGCTTACTTCAAAGGCCAACAAGACACAACCCTCGTGATGGCTCAACATTCCTTTGAGCCGACTATCCAACAAGGTGACATATTATTTATAGGTATCAGCAGTTCTGATCCCACCAGTTCAGCGCAATTCAATAGCGTGAACGCAGTTCCGGCCAACAATGCGGCGGGAGCTAATTTTATGACACAGAGTGTTACGCCAGGCTTACTAGTTGATAATCAAGGTACTATACAATTGCCTAAAATCGGTAAGCTTCATGTAAAAGGACTGACAAAATCAGAGCTCACCAAGCAAATTCAAATTGCACTTATTCCATTTCTGAAGGACCCGGTTGTTAGCATTCGTTTCATGAATTACCGGGTGACGGTTCTTGGGGAAGTAGTGCGTCCTATGACGATTAGTGTCTCTAACGAGCGTATTTCCGTTTTAGAAGCATTAGGTATGGCTGGAGATTTAACCGCATACGGAAATCGAAACGATGTTCTAATTATACATGAAAATGAAGGAAAGAAAGAATTTCACCGTGTCAATTTAAACCGGATGGATTTATTTCGATCCCCTCATTTTTACCTACAAAGCAACGATGTGGTTTATGTAGAGCCCAACAAGGCAAAAGCCTTCTTAGGAAGCGAAACGTCGGTCTATCTGCCGGCAATCATCAGCAGTGCGACGCTTCTCGTGCTGGTTATCAACAATTTCTTTAAATAGTATTTCATGCAATCTGAATTCGATGATTCATTTTCAGTGAATCAATCTCAGGACGGCAATTTGTTTGCCCAAATAGCCCAAACCTATTTACCCTTCTGGCCTGTTTTTGTAATTACCCTTTTCTTAAGTGGGGTAGGAACCTTCTTTTACTTGCGCTATACCATGCCGGTATACCAGGTCAATGCCAAATTACTCGTGAAAGATGATAAGAACGGGGCGGGTGCTGCACAGATGTTGGACGCCTTTGATATTTTCGGAGATAAAAAGGTCGTGGATAACGAGATTGAAATCATTCAGTCCAGTCCTTTGATGGATCAGGTAGTTCGTGACTTAAATCTATATACGACACAAATCCATCAGGGGAACGTGATGGATAATGAATTATATGGGCGAAATGCACCGTTAAAAATCACGGCTCTACACAAGGATTCCGTAGAACAAGTTCGTGAGGCGATTCCTGTGGAGATTAGTTTTGCCGAAAAGCGCTTTAGTATCCGGGGTAAATCCTATCCCTTGGGTTCTTTTGTTCGGATTAATGGCCAGCGGTTTTTGGTGGAAAAGAATCCCAATTTTATTCTACCTCAAAATGCCCCCAATCCTTTTCCGATTTTATTGGAAACACATTCGGTTAGCCAAGTTTCCAATTCCCTGCTCGCTTCCTTGAAAGCGGAGGCGAGTACGAAAAAATCAACAGTTATCTACTTGAGTATGGAAACTACCGTTCCTGCCAAAGGACGGGATGTGTTGAACCAACTGTTTAAGGTGTATGATGAATTTGCGATTGAGGATAAGAATTTAGTGGCCAAAAATACCTTGCGATTCGTGGAGGGGAGATTAGGCATTGTATCCGATGAGTTAGAACAAGTGGAGGAAAACATCAAGGATTACAAGACCCGTGAGGGAATCGTGAATATAAGTGAGCAAGGAAAATTATTTCTTGAGTCGGTCAAAGAACATGACCAACGACTTTCAGAGATCGGAATACAGTTGTCGGTCTTAGCCGATATCGAATCCTATGTGACGGCCAAAAAACCAAGTACTGCGGTCGTCCCTTCTCTGATGGGAATTAACGATGCAACCTTGGTTCAGCTCTTGACTAAATTGTATGAGACTGAATTACAATTGTCACGTGTCTCGAAGGTAACCGGTGGACAGTCTGATTTGCAGGAACAATTGCGCGATGAAATTGCGGCGTTGAAGCCCTCGATTTTGGAGAATTTAGGAAACATCCGGAAGAACTTGGTGACCGCCCAAAAGAATTTGCAAGGGAAGTTGAAGGAAAGTAATTCGATGCTCGGCGAAATCCCATCCAAGGAAAAGGCTTTGGTGGAGATCAGTCGGCAACAGGTAATCAAGAATACCATTTACACCTTTCTTCTCCAAAAGCGAGAGGAATCCGCCTTGTCATCCGCATCGGCCATAGCGGACAGTCGGGTAGTGGAACCCGCCGTGGTATCCGAATCGCCGATTAAACCCAAGCGCAACATTATTTACTTGATTGGATTGGCGATTGGATTGGGATTGGGTGTCTTGTATGTCTTATTTAAGGAGACCTATAACCCGAAGGTCTTGTTCCGCGGGGATATCGAACGACGTGTTCAGGCTCCGATACTTGGGGAGCTGGCACAAGGAGAGGCGGATCAACACATCGTAGTGAAGCATGGACAGCGGACGATCTTGGCAGAGCAGTTTCGGATGTTGCGGACCAACTTGGCTTATTTGGGCTTGAATCAGCCCAAAGGCAATGTCATACAGGTCACCTCATCGATTTCGGGGGAGGGTAAATCCTTTGTGTCAGGAAATTTAGCAGCAACGATAGCCTTGACAGGTCGCTCGGTTTTGATCATGGAATTGGACTTACGCAAGCCTAAGGTGCGTCAATATTTTGGGTTGGCGAAGGGAGCCGGGGTAACGGATTATTTAATTGATTTGGCTTCAGAAGATGAGATTGTTCAAGAAGTTCCGAATGTAGAAAACCTTTACTTGGTTTCTGCAGGATCGATTCCGCCGAACCCGACGGAATTATTGGGCGGTGAAGTTTTTCAGCAATTGATGGAACGATTGAAGGAGCGATTTGATTACATCGTGATGGACACCGCACCGATCTCCTTGGTGACGGATTCGCAGGTACTCGCGCATCATGCTCAGGCAACCCTTTATGTATTGCGTCATAATTACACGACCAAAAATTACTTGGATTTCATCCAGCAGCTTTTTGTAGCTAAGAAATTCAATCAAATGAACCTTGTCTACAATGGACTCAAGCCGCGTGGGGTGATGATGTATGGGAAGGGATATGGGTATGGGTATGGGTATGGGTATGGGTATGGGTATGGGTATGGGTATTATGCGGAGGATAAAAAGAGTGAAAAAATAAGTAATTCTATTTTTGGGATTTTCAAAAAAAAATATAAAAATAAAGTAAAATAAACTTCAAAGTATTTCTAGATAAAAAGTAAAGTTTTTCCAATTTTATTCTGATTAAACTCCTATCTGATGAAAAAAAAACTTTCAATTTTAGATTTGGACAAATTTTTAAACTATTTAAAGGTAATTTATGGAAAATTAAATTCTCCACTTTTTACTTATTTTGGGAAATTTACAAATTCTGTTTTCGAATTTAATTCTCACTTCGTTTAATATTCAGTAAATAATATATAATTAAATATTACCCTAATTTTTATTTCACTTTTATTAGATAGTTTAT
>JBDKFF010000096.1:0-3380 GCA_039798865.1 Bacteroidota bacterium | reverse complement strand
CAAGATCAAGGCTTCCCGATTGCGGCTCAAAAAACGATGAGGGCTGGAGATGCCACATTTCACATGGGTTGGACACTCCATGCGGCTCCCGCGAATCATTCGAATACGATGCGGGAGGTTATGACGATAATATTTATGGATGCGGACGCGGAGGTGATTGAACCGCAACATGAAAACCAAGAGGCTGACCGACAACGCTGGTTGGCCGCAAATGAACCCGGTACGCGAGCAGACTCTTGGTTAAATCCGATTATAAATTAGGGCAATCGCATTTCTTTGGTTTCTTCTTGAATAATCCCCAGAGAAAACCTTTTTTCTTGCGATAGACTTTAGGCTTATGGTAGCTAATGACGGTCGAGGCCATAGCCGCCTCACAAACCGGTTCGGCAAAAAATAAGCACAAACTTAATAAGACGATATACTTTCGCATGTTACTTTAAACGAGCTTTGAAGTAATTTATTGCCATATTCCAAGCTTCTTCGGTGGCAGCTTTATCAAATGCAGGATTCGATGGATTCGCAAAAGCATGCTCGGCATCGAATGATTTAATTTGAATTCCTTTACCCGCAGCTTTCATGTTGGCCTCAAATTCCGCAACAATGGTCGGCGAAATGAACTTTTCACGTCCAGCAAATAAGCCCAATACATCCGTTTGTAATGTTTTTAATTGCTCCACATCTTTAACCGGCATGCCATAATACATGACACAGGCTGCGGCTTGTGAACCTGCTAGGATCGATGCTTTCAGCGATAATCCGCCTCCAAAACACCAGCCCACTGTTCCAATTTTCGCTTGTGGCCCCGCAAAGGCAATCGCTCCTTTAATGATATTCTCTAAGCGCAATGGGTTAGCGCCTCCCATGTATTTGCCCGCCTCTTCACGCGTCGTTGCTACTTTTCCATCATACATATCGATCGCCAATACATTCACATTTCCCAATGTGGTATAAAAATGCTCCGCCTCGCGTTTGATGTGGTCATTTAATCCCCACCACTCTTGAAAAACAAATAAAGTATATTGGGTTGGCTTGGCTGCCTTGATGTAGAACGCATTGGCTTGTTGGCCATCCGGTGTCGAAAACGTAATCATTTCACCCCCCGCCTTGCTAACATGGTGATAAGGTTTTGGCAATTTATGCGAGCGTTGAAACGCCTTGTCAGATGCCATTAATTGCATGTCGTCTTTCGTCACAAAGCAACATGACTGCCCAAAGGCGAAGGTGCTTACGAATAGAAGAAGAAAAAGGGTGTATGTTTTGTTCATGATAGAAATATTTGAGGAAATTTATGAATAAAATTTGCTTTTAGGCTATCTTGCAAGACCTATTGTTAAAAAATATCAACTATGAAAAAGAATTTGATCGGTTTCGGCCGAGTGTTGTTGGCCGTTTTTGTTAGTCTAACAGCAATCTCCATCGGCTTCGCACAGGAAGCTAACCCATTGAAGGGACAAAAAGTTTTGGTTTTCTCATTGACCAAAGGTTTCCGACACAGTTCCATTAAGCCTGGCCAAATCGCCTTGTTTAAAATGGCGAAAGAAAAGGGATTTAGCGTAGATACGACCGAAAACCCTGCCGTTTTCACGGAAAAGAACTTAAAGAACTACCGCGTCGTAGTCTTCATGAGCACGACGGGAAATGTGTTGAATGACCAACAGCAAAATGCATTTGAACGTTACATTCAATCAGGTGGTGCCTATTTCGGTGTACACGCTGCGACAGATACCGAATACGATTGGCCATGGTATAATAAATTGGCCGGAGGGCAATTTGCCTCACACCCAGGTCGACCAAACGTTCAAAAAGGTACGTTTACAGCGGTAGATAAATCGCATAGCTCGACGGCACACATGCCTACTACCTTTGATCGTACGGATGAATTCTACGATTTCAAGAACTTCAACAAAGAAGTTAAAGTCCTCATTACCTTGGATGAAAAATCCTACAAGGATGGTAAAATGGGGGATTATCACCCAATGGCTTGGTACCATGAGTTTGATGGTGGTCGCGCGTTTTACACCAACTGGGGTCATACGCATGAGACATTTGATGAGCCTTTAGTCTTACAACATATTTGGGGAGGTTTGCAGTGGGCAGCATCGGGTCCGGCGATCAACTTCAATAAGCCTTTACGCACAGCGCCTTTGCCAGAGGAAAACCGTTTCACGAAAACAATCTTGGATAAGAATTTAGATGAGCCGACCGAATTGGCTTTGACCAACGGAGGGAAAATTTTCTACGGCGAAAGAAAGGGTAAGTTGAAAATGTACGATCCCAAGAAAGGCAAAGTAAAGGTCGTAGCGAATTTGAACGTATTCTCGAAATTCGAATATGGTTTGATGGGGGTAAATGTGGATCCCAATTATGATAAAAATCACTGGATCTATTTGTTTTATTCTCCACAAACAGGACAGCCTGATACGGCTCAACACCTCTCTCGTTTCGTTTACGATGACGTGAAGGATACGCTGGTAATGGACAGCGAAAAAGTTTTATTACGTGTTCCGGTTAAGCGTGACGGTTGCTGCCATACAGGTGGATCCATCGCGTGGGATAAAACAGGTAACTTATATTTATCGACAGGTGATGATACCAATCCATTTGATTCCAATGGCTATGGACCTATCGATAACCGTGACAAGCGCTCAGGATGGGATGCGCGTGCGACGTCATCGAATACCTTCGATTTGCGCGGAAAGATTTTGCGTATTAAGCCAACGGATGATGGAAAATATACGATTCCGGAGGGCAACTTATTTCCAAAAGGATTGTATCACACGAAACCTGAGATTTATGTGATGGGTAATCGTAATCCATACCGTATTGCAGTGGATCAACGTACCGGTTTTTTGTATTGGGGTGAGGTTGGACCAGATGCTGGAGAAGATTCGCCAAAGTATGGTTCCAAAGGACACGATGAGGTAAACCAAGCTCGCGAGGCCGGATACTTCGGTTGGCCTTTATTCGTAGCGGATAACCGTCCGTACAACCAGCGTGATTTCAATAAAGATTCAACATGGGCTAAATTCAATCCGAAAGCCCCGGTGAATGACTCACCGCATAACACAGGTTTAGCTCATTTGCCAAATGCACAGAAGGCATTTATCTATTACCCTTACGGTGACTCCCCGGAATTCCCAGTTATGGGTAAAGGTTCTCGGAATGCGATGGCAGGCGGTGTCTATTACAGCGCTGACTACCCTAAGGATTCGAAAGTGAAATTGCCGAACTATTACGATGGCAAGTTATTTGCTTATGATTGGGCGCGTGACATGATTTATACCGTTAGCATGAAGGCGAATGGTGACTACTTGAGCATGGAGCGTTTCTTACCAAACATGACCTTCTCTCATCCAATGGATTTTGCGTTCTCGAAGGAT
>JBDKFF010000095.1:0-4550 GCA_039798865.1 Bacteroidota bacterium | reverse complement strand
ATTTATTGAAAATCCCCAGGTTAAAACCCGGGGTTATAAAATCCATAACCAACTTAC
Source organism: Bacteroidota bacterium (assembly GCA_039798865.1). Classification (GTDB taxonomy): domain Bacteria; phylum Bacteroidota; class Bacteroidia; order Cytophagales; family Spirosomataceae; genus Aquirufa. Next base: position 4,493 of record JBDKFF010000095.1, on the reverse strand, counting down.
ATAAAGCGACTTCTTTTTAACCCTAGGCTTCAGCCTAGGGATGCCGAAGGCTGAACATACAAAGCGATATATTGATATCCCCAGGTTAAAACCCGGGGTTATAAAAAACACGATCTCACCTCCGAACGGTAGACTGATGACTAAAACCCTCCGGACTGCGGACTAAGGACTGAGGACTAGTGACTTATGACCTTCTTCTTGTTCCACGGCGCCGTGGTATTCCGCGCCATATCGATCGCCAAACCGATCATCAATAAGGTGAATAGGATAATGACCCAACGGAATATTTTTTGATTCTTCATATTAGATACGTGTTTGAACGATGGCACTGCCGCGGGTGACTTCTTTCCAGGAATCTAGCGTAGGCCATTGCAAATGTACGCAATTGGCTGTCTCCATCTGAATTTGTTCCCCGGAAAAATAAGAGGCTAAATACGAGATCGACGGATTGTGAGCCACCAAATAAATCACCTTTTCACTTCGCTCCTGAATCATTTCCAAATAAGCAGGTCCCGAAGCATGGTACCAAGACTCCGAAAATTCCGCGCTTGATTCACTGATTAGCTCAAAGGTTTGTCGGGTCCTTACAACGGAAGAAACCAACCAATGTCCTTCCGGCATTCCTTTCAATTTAGGATTTAGTTGGCGCGCCTCCTCCAAACCCTGCGACGAAAGCTTTCGGGCTTCATCGGGCAAGGTATAGGGGCCCGCATGCGCATGTCGGATGAGGATCAGTTCGATCATGACTTAATCAATGGAAATTCGCCGGCGGCGTGTTTGGCACCCATCTTAATGTAATGGTCTGCCCCATATTTCAAGGCCTCGATTTGCTCGGGGTTGAGGGTTTTTACTACTTTGGCTGGACTTCCCAAAACCAGGGAATAATCCGGAATTTCCATCCCGGCGGTCACGAGCGCATGAGCGCCGATCAAACAGCATTTGCCCACTTTGGCCCGATTTAAAACCGTGGCATGCATGCCAATCAATGAACCTTCTCCAATTTCCGCCCCGTGAACAATGGCGGAATGACCCACCGTTACGCGAGGCCCAATGATGGTTTTATCTCCCTCATCGGCGTGTAAAACGGCATTATCTTGGATGTTGCAGCCTTCGCCGAGGTGGATTTCCTCCACATCCGCGCGCACGACGGCGCCGTACCAGATGCTTACATCATTTCCGATTGTCACGCGTCCCATGACGCTAGCGGTGGGTGCAATAAAACGAGCCATTGGATTCTTTTTTTGTCAAAGATAAACAGAATTGATAATTTGCTGCATGGAGAAAAGTTTATTCGAGGTGGGAGAATGGTCGGCCGATGATTGCATCCTATCCTTAGGCTGCGGAGCCGGCTGGTGGGAGATTAATCAGGTCATCCAAAACGAGGCAGGGGAATTGTTACTTTTGGACTCCAATACTCATGTCTTAAACCGGGCCGACATCGACGAGACGATCGTATATTTCGAAAATCAATTCGACCAAAGACTAACGAGTCCCATTCAATTGTTTCATGCGGATGCCATGAATATTCCTTTGGGGCGTGAATCGGTGGACCAAATTTGGTTGTTGAATAGCTTACATGAAATGGATAACCCGACGGCCGTTTTACAGGAAATCGATCGGGTATTAAAAGAGGGCGGCAGCGTGGTCGTGGAGGAGATTTTATCGGGTGAAATACATGCGGGATGTGGCAAGAAATTGTTTCAAGCGGATGAATTGATTGCCCTATTTGAATCCATCGACATGAAAGTAATGCGACGCTGCAAGAAAGATAAGGAAGCTGAATACCTAAAATTCAGTCGGGAGGCTTGATTCCTAGCGATGCTTTTCGCAAATTTGTGGCCTATATGAGCAACATCGACAAACCATTTATCATCGGAATTACGGGAGGCAGTGCGTCTGGGAAGACTTTGTTTTTGAAGCGCTTGATGGAGCAATTCCAGGCGGATGAAATTTGTCTGTTGTCCCAGGATAATTATTACCGACCGATTCACGAACAAACGAAGGACCACAACGGGATTGAAAATTTCGATTTACCGGGTGCGATTGATGATGAAGCCTTCGCGGCAGATGTCGAGAAATTGCGGGCTGGCGAGGTTGTCTCACGTCCGGAATATACCTTTAACAATACATCGAAAGTTCCCGACTTATTGCATTTTCACCCGCGTAAGATCTTGGTGGTGGAAGGTATTTTCGTCTTTCATTTTCCGGAGGTTGCCAAATTACTGGATTTGAAGATCTTCATCGATGCGAAGGATAAGGTGAAATTAAAGCGCCGCATCAAACGCGATAATGAGGAGCGGGGCTATGATTTACAAGATGTGATGTACCGCTGGAAATACCATGTAAAGCCGACTTACGAGCAATTCATCCGACCGCATAAGCGCTCTTGTGACATCGTTATTCCCAATAATGATCATTTTGAACGAGGATTGGAAGTGATTGTTCATTTCCTGAAAGCGCAGGTCGTGCGGTAGACGCTGCCGGGGTTATAACCCCGGCAGCGTCACGCTTCTAACGTGACAAAGTCAACTTTCGTATCTCCCCAATTTCATTTATCAATTTCTAGATAAAAGCCAGCTTAAATACAATTAAAAGCACATCCTAGCTGGTAAAATTGTTGTAGAATATCCACAAACTGATAAACTGCCTTTACCTGATTGAAGACATAAAGCTCTTGATAATCGCGCTGAGAGGCATACTTTTTTTTCGAAGATAACGTTGAGGCGGTGACGCTGCCGGGGTTGCAACCCCGGCAGCGTCTACCCCCTACCTCGTAAAATCAGGCACGACCTCATTCGTCCCCAGCTGAACAGAAAAATGCGTGGTATTCGCAGTTGCATTAAAAAACTTGATTTGATTCAATGCACTCGCGCTTAATGGGGAACCTACAAAAAAGTTTCCGGAGGTTCCACTTTGACCAGAAACCCGTATCTGCCCATACTGATTAATGGCACCCGCAGAACGCAAGACGCCATTCGAGGAAATAAATTTCGTAGATGTGGTCTTCAACATCCCTGAATTATCTAAGCTGGGTGATGAACCGCTCCCCACAATACTATATACGCCATCCCATCCATTGACCGTCAAGGTCTTACCCGTTGTAAAAGTCCCGGCCGAGGCAAAATTGATGGTATGTGTTCCCGCACCTAATTGCAAGGTGGAATTATCACTGATGAATAATTGCCCCAGCGTTTCCGAATAGCCCTCCGTATTCAAGGTACCCCCGTTAAAATACACATTACTCGCATTCGAAATCACTTGATTTCCACCCAATACCAAACGGCCCGCCGTGATTCGCGTTAGGCCCGTATAGGTATTCACCGCATTCAGCGTCATTTGCCCCGTACCCGTTTTATCCAAGCCCCCCGTTCCCGAAATAATTCCATTCACGATTAGATTCCCCGTTGACCCCGTCGTCCGCCCCACCGTCCACAAGGTGCTCCCATTCGTAATGGCACCCGTCACCGTCAAATCCGACTCCGTATTCCAGTTGACCGCCGTGCCCGCCAAACTTATATTCCCCGACCAAGTGCTTGCCCCGTTTTTCGTCAACAACGCGCCATTGGCCGTAATCGCATTACTCGTAATCGTCAGCGTTTCCCCGGATACATTCAGTGCCCCATCCAAAGTCAAATTCGCCCCAGAAGAAATAACGGTTCCCGCTGAATTTGAACCTAGGGCCAAATCGTTTTTCACAAGGGTTTGACCCGATGCCAAGGTCGTTAAACCCGTGTAGGAATTCGCTGTATTCAAATTCAGAATTCCCGTATAGTTCTTGGTCAAAGTGGCATTCCCCGTAGCTATCTCCCCATTGATATTCAAGGTTCCGTAAACATTACACGTCAGGTTGGTATTTGTCCCCTGAATCGCCGGTCCAGTTGGAGGGTTGATACTTAAATTTGTACTCGTATTAACGTAGATGGAAGAAGCTGCCGATAACATCAGCGTTCCATTCCAAACATTCGAACCTGTGTTGGCATACAAAACACCGAGCGTCGGCAAACTACCTAAGGTCAATGCTTCCCCGGAAACCGTTACACCATTTAAGCGCAATCCTCCCCCATCTGCAATCGTCCCAGCATTCGTAGATCCTAATGAAGAAGCATGACTAATGGCCAAATTACCCCCACTAATTCGTGTCAAACCCGTATAGGTATTCGCTGTAGTGGCCAATGTGGTCGTTCCCGCCCCCACTTTTTCCAGATGGACAACCCCCACGCCATCCTCAATTAAGCCATCGAAAGTCGAGTTATTCGTTCCAAATTTAAAGGTACACGCATTCGAACTACTGTTGGTGATTTTTGTCGAGGAGACCCCTGCAATGGAGGCAACGGTATTACTAAAACCATTCAAATCCAAAATCGTATTTGCTGATAAAGTGACATCACTCGTACTCGGAATCGCCTCGGCAATAGTTAATTGAATTCGCCCTTCCTGCAAAGCAGTACTGCCCAAATAAGCATTTACAGACCCAAACGTTAATACACCAGCTC
>JBDKFF010000094.1:0-8147 GCA_039798865.1 Bacteroidota bacterium | reverse complement strand
AATAGCAATATGGACTTTTTAAGTGATTTGTGGAATTTCATGAAGGAACGAAAAAAATGGTGGTTGACCCCCGTGATCATCGTTCTTTTACTGATCGGTTTGTTAATTGTGGTAGCCGGTGGTTCTGCTTTGGCACCCTTTATCTATACTTTATTTTAATTGATGAAGACGCAAAATACAGCTCAAACCATTCTAGCGATTGTCGTTGGCCTCGTCGCCTTCAGTCTGTTTTTTCAGTTGGAATTATTGGCTCAGATTGCCTTCGGGTTAGGTCTGTTGGCCTTACTTTCAGATGCTTTCGCCCAATTAGTAGCTAAGGTTTGGTTGAAATTAGCAGAGATACTGGGGCGGGTCAATGGGTATATTTTATTGACCATTATTTTCTTTCTTTTTCTGACACCGATTGCGCTTTTGATGCGCTTAATTCAAAAGGCAGATAATCTGAAATTAAAGCGTCAAGCGAATGATTCGATTTATGAAACTCGAAATCATACCTATCAAGCGAAGGATTTGTCGAATATTTGGTAAATATTTTCATTTTTTTTAGAAAACTCAATTCCTGTTAATTTCGATAGTTTAGATTATTAATCTATTTATTCATATTTAAAAAGACTCGTTTTCCAAATGGGTCTTTTTTTGTGTTATTTTTTCGATTATTAGTCTAAATTTGAATTTTTCGACAGCCTCATTTTGTTGTTTGCTAATGGGAATTAATTTAGATTTGTGTTCGATTTAGCCAATAAAACTTATGAGTAACCGCATACAAATTTTTGATACGACATTACGGGATGGAGAGCAAGTTCCGGGTTGTCAATTGAACCGAGAGGAGAAAGTTGAAGTAGCCAAGGAGCTCGAAAAGTTAGGGGTCGATATCATCGAAGCGGGTTTTCCGATCTCATCCCCGGGTGATTTTGCGTCGGTAAAGGCTATTGCAGAGGCGGTGAGTGAGCCAACGGTTTGTGCATTAACACGTGCAAAGAAGGAGGATATCGATGCGGCGGTCGAGGCCTTGAAGCCGGCGCGCCGTCCTCGAATTCATACGGGAATCGGGGCATCCGATGTGCACATTAAACATAAGTTTAATTCCACGCGTGAGGAGATTATCGAGCGAGGTGTTTGGGCAGTCAAATATGCCAAATCATTTGTAGAGGACGTAGAGTTTTTTGCCGAAGATGCCGGTCGGGCCGATTTACCCTTCTTAGCGAAATTAACTTCTGAAGTCATTAAGGCCGGTGCAACGGTTGTTAACTTGCCAGATACAACAGGCTATTTATTGCCGAATCAGATGTATGATCGCATCAGCTATTTATACGAGCATGTGGATAACATTCATCAAGCAACGATTTCGATGCACAACCACAATGATTTGGGCTTGGCAACTGCGAATACCATTGCAGGTATTCAAGCCGGGGCTCGTCAGGTAGAGGTTACCATCAATGGTATTGGTGAGCGTGCCGGGAATACTTCCTTGGAGGAGATTGCCATGATTTTAAACGTACACAAGGATTTAGGATTTACGACAGGGATTAATCCAAAATACTTGTATCCAACGAGCTGTTTGGTCTCTAATTTAATGGGCATGCCTGTTCAAGCCAATAAAGCGGTTGTTGGGGCGAATGCTTTCGCCCATTCCTCGGGAATTCACCAAGATGGTTTCTTGAAGCACGCGCAGAATTATGAGATTATGAATCCTGAAGATGTAGGAGTTCCCTCTTCAGCGATTGTATTGACTTCTCGTTCAGGTCGGGCGGCTTTACGTCACCGTTTGAGCCTCTTGGGTTTTGATTTTGAGAAACCGGAATTAGATAAGATTTACACGCGCTTCTTGCTGATGGCTGATGCACGTAAAATGATACACGACGAGGATTTGAAGGAATTAGTGGGCTAATTCAATCATCGAATCAAAGCAAAAGAAGACGTTCGCTCATCATAGGGGACGTCTTCTTTTATTTTGACGCTATGGCTTAGCGAGTTAATCGCCAGAAAATAGGAAGGCTTCTTCGCTTGAAATACCAATAGAATCCCATTTTGATCTGTGTAGTACTCCCGAATCCCTTTTTCGTAGGCGGACATCGGCTTTAATTGAATATTTGGGGTTTCTTTCAGCTGGGTATTCAACAATCCCGTGGGAAATTGATAGGTTCCGGCAGATTTAAATAAGAACTGTTCCCTTTTTTCGAAGCGGTAATTTGTATTTAGGTCAAAATGATAGGCATTGCTCGCATCTGCGATAAGGCGATTATGTAAGTTCTCCAACTTAGCTTCGGCGTAATAATGTGATAGCCCAATCCACAGCATCGCCGGTAACAGTAACCAAGAACGATTCCATTTGATCGGATAAAGGTCTGCTTGAATAAGGGTGAAATAGCTAATGACTAGGTAAACCGTTCCGTAGGTGGAAAAACGTTCCGAGAATAACACGAGGAGGTCTCCAGATTCGCCTACTCGGCCAAGCGCGACCATGGCGCCTACTGCCATCAATTGGACGAAAATCAAGGCAGAAAAGAGTAAGGCGGGCTTTTGAGTTTGGTGATAACGCCAAGCAACCCAGAGGACATTCGTACTAAATAGAATGCCCATGATGCTAGCCACGAGCATATTCTTTTTGATTGCTCCTCCTGCAAATAAGATCGCCCCTTTGGCAGCTAATAAAATTTTGGTTAATGAATTTCCTGAGCTTGAAATGGTGCTTGGGGCTTCATAACCCAAGAAATATAGATAGATAACCAGGCCTGCCAATAATCCATATAGCCACCATTTGGAGTCTTTTAGATAAAGTAAAAGTAGAAATACGAGTGGGAAAAAGGCTAAACCTTCCGTGCTGAAAAGGGGGTAGGCTAATGAAAGCCAGATTCCCCATTGACGTGTTTTCTCATGGCTAATCCAGTAGGCTAACCAGATTAAAAAGACAATCGCTGTGGTATGTTGGAGCACGCCAATCAACGCGAAATTGTCCAGATTGCCATTAGCCGCAAATAATAGGCCGACCAAAGCTACGAGGTGTCCGTAGTTTACTCGATTTCTTTTTAGGAATTGAAAGATTGGGTAAATGACCGAAATCAAACACAAATTTGCCAGTATTGTTAATTCTTTGAAATTAAATAGGTCACTACATTGGGCGTAAAAAGCCGTCAATATTCTGGCCACGGGAAAGCGATGAATGAAGCTGTGAAATTCAACCGTTCGATTCCATAAATCACGTCCGTGAAGCTGCGGTAAATCGGTGAAATAAGCCAAAAATAAAATATCATCTCCCCAAGTCGGGAAGTTGATGAGGTAATGCGAAAGATTATAAAAATGGAGAATTATGAAACCGCTGCAAGCAAGTAGGATAATCCATGGGCTTAATTTTTTCATGCGCTGACGCTGCTCGCTAGTGTGATTTTTTGGTCGTGTAGGATTTCCAAAATCCCCGTGTTGATTTCTTGTTTGGTTGTTTGGAACACGCTGAGGTCTTTAGTCTCCACAAAAAACATGACCGAAATATCTAAGGAATAGGGACCAAAGCCCTCAAAAACAACTTTAGCCTCTTTTTTACGACAAAGCTTCTCCTGATTAATTCGGGCAGTAATATGTTCGATCGCTTGCTTAATTTGTTCGGGCGACGTGTTTAAGGCACACGTAAGATTGAATTTAGCTCGGCGAAATTCGCGTTCACTCATGTTTTCAAGGGATTGTGAAGTAAGCAGTCGGTTCGGAATCACAATCACATTTCCATCCGCTCCTCGCAAACGTGTGCTGCGAAAACCAATTTTTTCGATGTCGCCACTGATGGCGCCAACTTGAATATTGTCACCTACGACGAAGGGTAGATCCAAGAAAATCGTAAACGAGGCAAAAAGGTTTTCCAAGGTTTCGCGGGCCGCTAATGCCAAAGCCAAACCCCCAATACCTAAACCGGTGATTAGGGCAACCACATCCACTTCGAAAATTCGGCCAAGAATAACAAATCCCGCCCCGGCAATAATAAACACTAAGGAGAGGTCGTTCAGAAAAGGAATGAATTGTTGTTTTGATTTTTGGTCAACTCCCTTCCATTTTTCTTGCGCGACGAAGATGCCTACTTTGACGAGGCGGATAATGAGCCAACTAACATTAAGGATCAGGATGGTCTCAAATACTTTGGAAAGTAGAAAACGAATGCCAAACTTCTCAATGGATACCCAGTTCCAAGCCGCTGGGATGTGAATATTCTGAGCAGCGAAGTACAGGAAAATCCAGAATGTTAACCATTCGAATGGATTTCGCATGAGTACGATGCAATCTTGCAAGGTGATATATTCCTTTGGGAAGAAGCGAAGGACAAGTCTTGAAAAGGTATTTGAGAATAAACGCCGAAGTAGAAGCCCTAGAATAAGTATGAAACCGAATAAGACGAAATCGATTGCCGAGTTTTCCAAAAAGTACCAATTGCTTAAGCGCTCCATACGGGATTCTCAAAATATGATTTCAAATATAGCTAATATCTTACTCGATTATGAAAAAAATTACGACCTTTGCAGACTTGAAAGATATAAAAGGGAGGAATTTTAATCGCATGATTTACAATCAATTGACTCATTTGAATAAAAAGGTTTTTACGTTTCTAGGGCTATCCCTCGTTTTTTCGCTCGTATTTTTATCCAATTTGCACGCACAAACGATTGTTAATTCTCCTTTATCCTACATCGGAATGGGGGAGTTGTATTCTCCTGAATCCCCTTCAAACACCATGATGGGTGGAATTGGGGTTTCGAACTCGAACGGTATCTACTCAAATCAGATAAATCCCGCGCTTCTTGCTCGTAATCACTACACCATGTTTGAAGTTGGGGTAAATACCGAGCTGAAGAATATGCAGGATTATCGTCAGCGCCAACAAAGTTTTGGGGGTAATTACCAGTCATTTAATTTAACGGTTCCCGTGATTCCAACGCGCTGGACCATGTCATTTGGTGTTAGACCCTATTCGACAGTGAATTATGAGACACGTTCTTATCGTCGTTTGAATGTATTGGGTGTCGATAGTTTATTATACACTTACAAGGGCCAAGGTGGCGTAAGTAAGTTAACGATTTCGAATGGTGTCCGAATCGGTAAAGATTTTTATTTGGGCTTAGAAACGGGTTTCTTGTTTGGTGCAGTTAATCGGAATGTAGGTACCCAAAATCTCTCCGACGGTCAGTTCTATAAAATTCAATTGGAGAATCAAACGAATTACAGCGATTTCACTTTTAAAGCAGGTGCGGCTTACCGCAAGATCCTAAAAAATGATATCGTACTGAATGTAGGCGCTACCATGGATCTAAGTGCAAAACTCAATGCCACGGGAGTGAAAAGATTTGTTACCTATGATTTAGGAGGACTTAATATTATTAATTCGGATACCCTTAAATCGGCTATTGCGATTACCCAACAACTTCCCGTATCGACTCGAATGGGAATTAGCGTGGAGCGTTTGGCACATTGGATGGTCGGGGTAGATTACGTGCGCACCGATTGGTCGAAAGTGGATAATAATCTAGGTAGAAGTACGGTTTTGCCGGTGAGCCAACAAATTTCCATCGGGGCTGAATATACACCTGATTTTGAATCAATTTCAAATTATTTCAAACGCGTGACGTATCGTATCGGTGTATCTCAAACGACGACGCCTTATGATTTTGCGGGAAATGGTATTTATGCCAAGGATCAGAGTCTTTCGTTAGGAATGGCTTTGCCTTTACGTAATTTCTTGAATTATGTAAATGTCTCCTACCAAATCGGTAAGCGGGGCACCTTGGCGGATAACTTACTCGAAGAGCAATACCACCGAGTTGTGATCGGACTTACCTTAGGGGATGTTTGGTTCCGTAAACTTAAAATCGACTAACTTCATGCCTTATTCTGTGAGATTCTTACTGACGGTAGTGAGTTCTCTACTCATTTGGTCTTGTCAAGGTGAACAGGCCAAAGATAAGCGTGTCTATCGCGGGCCGAAATCTGAATTAGAAGGTATTGATATGGTCTATTCCGACTCGGGTCGAACGGTCGTACACATGATTACAGAAAAGCAAATCACCTCACCCACGGAAGATCGAATTTATCCCAAAGAGATGAAGCTTTGGTTTTATGATAAACTGGGTAATGTCAGTTCAGAAATTCGTGGCGATTCCGCCCATTTTTTCCGAACGACTAATTCATATAAGTTAATGGGGCATGTGGTGATCAACAACGTTCTGAAGGGCGAATTAATGAAGACGGATGAATTCACTTGGTTGCCGGATGAAAAGCGAATCTTTACGGATAAACCTGTATCCATCAAAACCAGGACTGATATTGTTCATGGGGTGGGCTTTGATGCCGCTCAGGATTTCTCATCCTATTCATTGCGTCGCGTGAGTAATTCGGTGCTGACGGTGGATGAATTGCCGCCCAACTAACGGCAGTTTTTCAGGGCAGCTTTGGCCTCATCAAACGAATAAATTTTCTTGTTTCCCCAACTGTCCTGCATGAAAGTAACTAGCTCGGCGATGTCAATTGCCTCTAATTTAGGATTGGCTGGCATGTACCCTGCGTAAGCTTTCCCGTTTACCTTAATTTCCCCTCGCTGTCCTTGTTTGATGATGCAAACAAGCTGTTGTTGCGTTACCCTTTTCCAAAGGTCCGTATTTGCTAAAGCGGGGTATAAATCCCGTAATCCACTTCCGTTACTTTGGTGGCAATTTGCGCAATTTTGTTCGTATAAAACCCTGCCTTCTACCACATATTGTTGGTATAAAATCTCCTCTTTGCTTTGGCAAGAAGCCAGCAAAATCAATAAGCTCAGTATCAAGGTATATTTCATGGTTTTTCGTTTAATAAAATCTCAAGATCTTCGATCAAGTGATTGACTTCCTCCTCTTTGGTTCCATCATAGATTCCCCGAACATGCCGTTGCTTGTCTACCAATATAAAGGCGCCGCTATGAACGAAGCCACCCGCCTCGTTTTTATCTTCCTGCGCGGTTACCATGTAGGATTTTTCGCCTAATTGGTAAATTTTCGCCTTATCTCCTGTTAACATCGTCCATTTAGGAGCCTTGACTTGCAGGCGCTCCGCATAGCTATGTAAAACGGAAGGGGTATCGAATGTCGGATCGATGCTATGTGAAACGATGCGAACCTCCTCATTGTTTAGGTAGCGTTCATAAATTCGCAATAATTGCGTTTTCATCTTAGGACAGATGGTCGGGCAAGAGGTAAAGAAAAAGTCGGCCACATAGACTTTCCCCTCCAAATCTTTTTCGCTTACCCAGACAGAATCTTGATTCAAAAAGCGAAAAGCAGGTATCTGGTGGTAAACCGTATCCACTTTACCCTTGACCATTTTTGTCTCTTTGGGACCTAGATAGGGCAAGGCTTTTTTCTCTTGACAAGCGACGATAAACAGTCCAAGAAATAAGATACTACTGAGGAAGGTAAGCTTTGGCTGCATGTAGACTGGAGTCGGTTAGTTTTTGTAAATCTTGTAAATCCTTGTACTGCTTACCTAAGTATTCAATTTTAGATTTGATGTCCATTTTGGATAGACTATCTACGGAAAAGTGATGCATCCAGTCCATCATGGCTTCATCGGATTTAGCAAGTGCGCGCTTCAGTTTATTCACGTGGACGGTATCTTTCCCCTTCGATAAACTGTCTAATTGTTTTTGTAAGGAAATTAATTCCTCCGTTTTTGGCATGAGTTCGTCATGTAATCCCAATACCTTGGTTTGTAATTCCTCACTCATTTTTTCTTCGGCTTGTGAACAGCTCCAAAGACCCGTTATCAATAAACTACAAATCAAGATTTTATTTAGCATGGTTGGATTGGATTAATTTTCGAACATTATCTTTTAGGTCGAGGTAACCTTGTTGGCCCCCGATCATCTTGGCGATTTCATCTACGCGTTCCTCCCCTTCGAGTTTGCGTAAACTAGAAACAGTTTTTTCCCCCGCGTGGTCTTTGTAGACATACCAATGGGAAATTCCGGCCGCTGCGATTTGAGGAAGGTGGGTAATGGCAATGAGCTGGTGGCCTTGACTCATTTGGGTCAACATCTGGCCGATCTTGATGGCGATCTCTCCGGATACGCCGGTATCGATCTCATCAAGAATCAATGTGGGCAGAGCACGCTTTTGGGCTAAGAGATGCTTGATCGAAAGCAT
>JBDKFF010000093.1:0-3272 GCA_039798865.1 Bacteroidota bacterium | reverse complement strand
GCAATTTCTTCCACGCTTAATTGCTTCGCTAAATCGGCCGCACGGACATCCACGGGCTTGCGCCAATCTTCGTAAATATCCAGTTTCCCGTTTTTATTGAGGTCCTTAAATGAAAGGCCATCCTTCTTGATGATTTTCACTTGAGAGTCCGCGGTGTATCCAAGCGTCGGACCTTTGCTTTGCTTGACTTCGATGTGCTGCCCAAAGGCCGTCGAAGAAATGGCCATTAACGCCAATAATTTTTTCATGATTTAGGGTGTTTTCTGCAAATGTAGCAAAATGATACAATAATAAAAATAGGCTATTTTACTCTTATTTTCCAGTTTTTCGTTTGTGTCACGCGTGGGCTTTGTCCTTGTTTGAAATACACACTTATTCGGTTATCCCCAATTTCCACATTTTCAATGCTTGCATCTTTCCACGTCGAAGGCATGCGTGGCGCGATGGTAATTTCTTTTAAGTCGGCTCGAGGCTTAATCCCAAAGAAATGTTCGACAATCGGAACGGCAAACCCGAATACATTCCAGGCTTGTGTCATCATCCCAAAATCAGGTGACACTTCATACATGCTACCCGGCAAGGCATAACTAAGGGATCGTGCGAGTTTTTGGATGTATTCGAGGGATTGATCCGGCCGACCGTATTGATTTTCGGCTACGGCCAACACGCCTGTCGGAAGTGTCATCACGGCACCCGTGTAGGTAAAAATCTTTGGGGCTTTGTAGGAGCCCGCATCCGAACCCGCGGAGGCATCCCGATCGATACCCGTCACAAAAAGACCAAATGGGTTCGTAAATTTTTTAGCCGTTTCCAGCCCTTTGATGGCTTTATCCGGATCGGCAATTCCCAATTCCATGGGGGAATTTACCACCCAATTGTGGTGAACTACGAACGGTCTTGCTTGATTGCTTGGATGCGTTTCGATGTACTTTTGGGTTTGCTTAAGTTCCGTAACAGCCCACGGTTTGTGTAGCGTATCCGCTCGTACGATGGCTTGTTTGATGAGTTCAATCGCCTCGGCGTCCTTACTGAGGAAGTCGGCATATGACCCAAACTCCTCATTCCAAAAACGCTCATTGATTTGTTTTTTCAATCGAATCGCTTTTTCGGCGTATTCTTTCTTTAATGCCTTCTCGCCTAAAATATCCGCTATTTGCGAGGCATCTTCCAGGGCCTTTTGGGTATAACAAGCCACATCAATCATCTCGCTGTGGAGTCCTTGAATTTCCATCATGCCGGGTCCGTCGGGAAATCCGTTTTGATCCTTATCGTTCTCTGTGAGTAACCAGTTCAGCCCTTTCCGGATGTTTGGAAAGTATTTTTTGATCAGGTTTTTATCCCCGGTCCATTTGTAAGCCGTCCAAACCAAAGAGGCAAATTGGGGAGTTTCGTTCATGTTGCCGGGATTGAATACGGCGCCGTTGGTGGAAACTTCGTGAACAATCCGGCCGTTTTTATTTGCTTTCAGCGAAAGCTGGTGAATCAAATCAATGGATTTCAGGCTCAAGTCTTTTTGCCCAATCGCCAGTGCGCCTTGTAGTGCATATTCGCTGTCGGTCCCAAACCACCACGGATAATCGGGTAGTCCGGCGCTAATTCCCCGACCGATTCCGGGCACGTCCCGGGTTAGGCCATCCGTATTGAATTGTAACCAGGTATAAGCTTCTTGGATTTTTTTGTCGGGAATATTGATCTTGCTTTTTTGTGCCAAGGCCTGTAGCCGGGTCCATTTTTGCTTAAATAATGTTGCTGAGTTTTGGCTGATTTTCGAATAGCTTTTCGCTGCGTCTTTCAGGGATTGGGGTGAACCGGCTATGAAGAATTGAATATGCGTTTTGCCATTGGCCGGAATAGTTAATTGATAATTCATGGACTTCGCTATACCCTTTCCGATGGAATTGAAGGGGATGGGCGCAGCACCGGGTAGTCCATTTTGATTGGATCCTACCATGGCAAACCAGGGATTCTTGGCGTCTTGAAAAATCCAGCGGTTCGCGTTAAAAGTTGCGATATCCGGGTGGTCGGTCATAGCTGTGCGTTCCCCTTGCCACGTAGGGCGGAGATCTGATTTCGCTTGAAAAACCAAGGGAGTATGAATTACTTGATTCGTTTTGTTTTCGACTTCAAATTCAATGATGCATCCTGCGATCCCATCGGGCACGAATTGGACCCGATTGATGATGAAATTCTTGGTCTGGTAGCGATGTTGGTTCGCCATCGGGAAATTGATAAAGCTTTCCGCATTCGTTAAATCCTGTCCATCGATGGAAACAATAAAGCCATCGAGGAGTTTAATGGGATGAGCCCATATGCCACCCATTTCGCCGGTGATGTGCCAACCTAAATCGGGGAATTGTCCGTTTTGATGGCCAATGACATAGAGTCGGTCTCCCGTCGTGGCAAAAGGGGAATTCAGGTATTCCTTTTTCCCTTCGATGCTAGGTAAAGCATTAACGAGTTCGTTCAGGCTTTGGGATTTTAAAGTATTCGTAAAAAGGATAAACAAAAGAAGGACTAAAAGGCGCATAGCTTCGGGTAAAATTCTGCCGAATTTACGTTAAATTGCTGAGATGAAAATAGAAATTTGGAGTGATATCATGTGTCCGTTTTGTTACATCGGGAAACGGCATTTGGAGAAGGCCTTGGAAACTTTCTCGGCGCGTGATCAGGTGGAAATAGAATGGAAAAGTTACCAGTTGGACCCTACCATTCCCATGTCATTTGAGAAACCCGTTGGCGTATATGAATATTTGGCAGATCGCAAAGGATGGAGTTTGGAGCAGTCGGAGCAGATGCACGATCGTGTGGTGGAGATGGCGGCGACGGTAGGTTTGGAATATAATTTTGACCGCGCGGTGGTCGCGAATTCGTTGTATGCGCATCGGGTGATACAATTGGCCAAAGAAAAAGGCTTGGATGATGTAATTGAGGAGCTATTTTTCCGGGCTTATTTTACGGATGGCAGGGATTTAGCATCTGTTGAAACCTTAGTTGAATTGGGAGAGGAGGCAGGGTTGGAGGCCTCTGAAATTCGCGCAGCGATTGCGAGTGAGGAATTGGCCTATCGGGTGAGCCAGGACATTCAGGAAGGAGTTAATTTAGGTGTTCGCGGGGTTCCCTTTTTTGTGTTTGACCGCAAATATGGGATATCGGGTGCGGAGCCGATACAAGTTTTTATCGATACATTAAACCAAACAATACAAGATGCAAGTTAAAGGATATGGCGCTACGAGCGCGGAGGTGCCTGTGGCGCCAATCGTTTTTGAACGCCG
>JBDKFF010000092.1:0-4261 GCA_039798865.1 Bacteroidota bacterium | reverse complement strand
ATCCATTTTTTGTTGCGTGCAACCGATGCCGTTCGATCGAATATGGGTCCTGTTTTTGACGCAATCGCATTCGATAATACGTATCCAAGAGATTATTTCAGCGAAGCTGCCTGGAACCAGTTGGTTTTAAAATGCATATTCAATGATAAGGCTATCCACCAAATCATTGGTTTAGATGAACGCGCTAATGCAGAACTAGCCATGACGCTTTCCGACTTTGCACATGAACGCTGGTCAGCAGGCCGTCGGGTACCGTCACAAGTTTGGCGTCTGATACCTAGATTTATGAACGAAACATTACAATCTGATATTGAAAGGTTAGTTCAATCCGAAAATCCAAGCGATGTACGAGCGGCATCGTTGGTAAAACAAGAAGTCCAAATACCAGGCAGTACGCAAGGAATGTGGCAAGAATTAGAAAAAGCAGAACCTATATATACCGCCTAATATGTGCCAAGAACATAAACCCGTTGGTAATCCATCCCATTTCGAAGGAACCGAGCAAGAAAAAACGACAGCACACGCTGTTGATGGTTCTTTTGCCCAATATACCCAAGGCATGAAATTCTTTGATCCGCATGTGCACATGACCTCGCGGACGACCGATGATTACCAAGCTCTTGCCGATGCGGGTGTGGTTGCATTGATTGAACCTGCATTTTGGTTGGGCCAACCGCGTACGGGATTAGCGTCATTTAAAGACTATTTTGCCAGTTTAGTGGGATGGGAACGGTTCCGTTCGTCTCAATTTGGCATCAAACATTATTGCACCATCGGTTTAAATTCACGGGAAGCAAATCATGAAGCATTAGCCGAACAAGTGATGGAAATATTACCCCTATTCTTGCAAAAAGAAGGTGTGGTGGGTGTCGGTGAAATTGGTTTCGACGACCAAACAGCCGCGGAAGAAAAATACTACCGCGCTCAGCTGGAACTGGCCAAAGAAATGAACCTTCCTGTTCAGGTGCATACCCCCCATCGCGACAAGAAAAAAGGCACGGAACGAAGTATGGCGATTGCTTTGGAGCATGGAATCAAACCGAACATGGTGATTATTGACCATAATAATGAGGAAACGGTGAAGTCGGTCCTCGACCAAGGTTTCTATGCAGCATTTACCATTTACCCGTTCACCAAAATGGGCAATGAACGCATGGTAGAGATTGTCAAACAATACGGTCCTGAACGCATCATGGTGAATTCGGCTGCAGATTGGGGAATTTCAGACCCCTTAGCCATTCCCAAAACAGCAGCTTTGATGAAGATCAAAGAAGTTCCTGATGAACATATTCGATTGGTTACTTATCAAAATGCCTTGGATGCTTTTGCGCAAAGTGGTCAGATTCAAGAATCGGATTTTATCAACGGACTGGAAATTGATCAGACCCAAAAGTTTAATGGCAATACGGTTTTACGAGGTGGACAGGCGCCGCGTGTCAACAAAGATTCCCTAATCATTCGTTAATGCGCACTAAAATACGAGCCTTTCTTGAACTCATGCGACCCGCGAATGTCATCACAGCTTTGACAGATGTCTTGGCGGGAATGGCAATTGTGGGATTTACCTTTGGGACCTTGGATTATCAATTTTGGCCGGTCATTTTTCTAGGAATCTCAACCATGTGTTTGTATGCTGGAGGGGTTGTCTTCAACGACATCTTTGACCATGAATTAGATACCATCGAACGTCCCGAACGTGCCTTACCGAGCGGCCGAATTCAGCGAATGGAAGCTGTATTTGGAGGTGTGGTCTTATTAGCACTCGGAATATTTTTAGCTTTTTGGCAAAACCGGTTAAGTGGAATCGTATCCATTGTCATAACTATACTTGCCTTGTTCTATGATTATAAAGGGAAACACATGCGCATCTTTGGCCCAATCAACATGGGGCTTTGTCGGGCCTATAACCTGATGCTAGGCATGAGTGTGTATGAATTGGGTGTTTTGGAAAACTTCCAGCTCATCCTGATTCCCTTGATTTACATCGCTGCGATTACCTTGGTTAGTCGGGGCGAGGTACATGGCAGTCGGCCAATCACCCTCTGGTTCGCGGCAATTCTTTTCATCCTTGTCCATGCTAGCCAATTGGCGGTAGGATTCCAAACGGAAAAATACCTATACATGTTGCCATTCGTTTTGGCACATGCTTATCTCATTTTTACTAAATTATCGATTGCCATTAAACATCCCATCGGCCCCAATATCGGCCAAACCGTCAAAACAGGTGTCCTAACACTTATTTTGATGAATGCAGCCTGGGTAGCCCTGAGTGAACAATATTACATGGCATTTGTTACCTTAGCCTTATTACCGATCTCCATGTGGGTAGGTAAAAAATTCGCCGTTTCTTAACATCGATTTCATGCAAGTTTTACAACAGCAATTTCAAGTTCCCTTTCAATACCAAGTGATTTTCACGAAGCACTTGTTTGAGCCAAGCAATAAGACCTTGTGTGATTTTATTTCGAATTTCGGCCAAAGCAATTTTCGCAAACGGATTTTGTTCGTCATTGATAAAGGAGTTGCCGATGCACATCCAAGCTTGACAAGTTCCATTGTATCCTACTTTGAGACGAATAATGTCGCAGATCTGGCACCAGAGCTGTTGGTACTACCAGGTGGTGAAGTTTGCAAAAACGATCCACGTTTCTATGAGGAAGTAGTAAGGGCGATCGACGAGCATCGGATCGACCGCCATTCCTTTGTGGCGGCGATCGGTGGGGGTGCCTTTTTAGACATGTCGGGCTATGCAGCCGCCATCTCGCACCGGGGAGTCAAATTAATTCGCATACCTACTACCGTTTTATCTCAAAACGATTCAGGTGTTGGGGTTAAGAATGGGGTGAACTACTTAGGCAAGAAGAACTTCTTAGGGACCTTTGCACCAGCGGTGGCTGTATTTAATGATGTGGCTTTTTTAAGCACTTTGGAAGATCGCGATTGGAGGTCTGGCATTGCGGAAGCGATCAAAGTAGCCTTGATCAAAGATTTAGCCTTTTTTGAGTGGTTGGAGGCTAATGTTTCCGCCATGAATGCCCGTGATGAAAAGGTGATGACGGAACAGATTTATCGTTGTGCCGATTTACACATGAAACATATTTCGGGAGGAGATCCATTTGAATTGGGCTCTGCGCGGCCTTTGGATTTTGGGCATTGGGCGGCACATAAATTGGAATACCTATCGGATTTTAAGATTCGACATGGGGAGGCGGTGGCTATTGGTATCGCCTTGGATTGTGTGTATTCGCATTTAATTGGTGCGATTAGTTTGACTGATTGCGAACGAATCATCGCGGTAATTAAGGGTTTGGGATTTGATGCCTATCATCCCGCTTTGGCAGAAAACGAATGCCAAAACCTACATAAAGGATTGCAAGAATTCCAAGAGCATTTGGGAGGCCATCTGACCATTACGCTCTTAAAGGAATTAGGAAAAGGGGAAGAAGTACATGAAATGGATTTTAAAACCATCCAAGATTCGGTTGCCTTTTTAGCCAAATACGCATAAAATGAAAACAGCCTACGGACACTTGAGTTATTGCAGCAACATCCATCCCGGTGAGATTTGGGAGGAGCATTTCGCTAATTTACAGGTAACCGTCCCGAAGGTCAAAAAAGAAGTATGCCCTAATGAACGAATGGGTTTAGGTTTGCGCATAGCAAATCAGGCGAGCATCGATTTAACTGAGGATACGAATAAACTGGCCGCGCTAAAAGCTTGGTTAGCCCAAGAAAAGCTCTACATTTTTACCTTAAACGGTTTTCCCTATGGGGGCTTTCACAATACAATTGTCAAAGATCAAGTCCATGCGCCGGATTGGACATCACAAGATCGGGTGAATTATACCCGACGGCTAATCGATATATTAAGCCAAATTTTGCCTGATGATTTATCTGAAGGGGGGATTTCTACCTCACCGCTTTCGTACAAATATTGGTGGGATAATCGTTCGGCAGCCTGCGCTCAGGCGACCATGGAATTATTGAAACTCGTGCCCTATTTGGCCCAAACAGAACAAAAAACGGGCAAGTGGATTCATGTTGATATCGAACCTGAACCCGATGGCTTGTTGGAGAACCACCGCGAATTCGTGGATTGGTACACGGATACGTTGATCCCGTTCGCCATCA
The DNA here is from genome assembly GCA_039798865.1 of Bacteroidota bacterium. Classification (GTDB taxonomy): domain Bacteria; phylum Bacteroidota; class Bacteroidia; order Cytophagales; family Spirosomataceae; genus Aquirufa. The sequence goes on along the minus strand of JBDKFF010000092.1, from coordinate 130 downwards.
CGGCAGGCGTACCGGAGGAATGGGTTCGTCGGCACATCCACATTTGCTTCGATGTTTGCCATTACGGAGTTTCGTTTGATAAACCTGCGGAATCCCTCCAAGAATTAGCAGCGAAAAACATTTCAATTGG
>JBDKFF010000091.1:0-5661 GCA_039798865.1 Bacteroidota bacterium | reverse complement strand
GTGGGGACGGTTCTTAAGCGTGCGATGAAAGGTGAGATTGAATTGATGCCAGCTGCCATGGCGGTAGGGAAGGAAATTTTAGGAGTTCCTGATTTTTCTACCGAAGTTCCGCAGGGTATTTTTGGAAAGGAGTATAAAGTAATTGCAAATGCCAAGAAGGCGATTTTGATGGCTGCCGGTGCGGCATTACAGAAGTTTACGACTGAGATTGAGCACCAACAGGAAATTTTGATGGGTTTAGCAGATATGATGATTGAAGTTTATGTGGCGGAATCGGCTTTGGTTCGTGTGGATAAATTGGCTCAGCGAGATGGAGAGGGTAAGCATCAAATAGCAAAGGAGTGTGCCATGGTTTATTTGCATGATGCAGTTGAAAAAGTGGCTCATGCGGGCCGAGAAGTCATTATGGGCTTCGCGAAAGGGGATGAATTGAATGTATTATTGATGGGCTTAAAGCGATTTACGAAGATTGATCCCTATAATTTGATTGAATCTCGTCGTAAGATCGCTGAGGAGGCCATTAGAAAAAATGGGTATATTTTTTAAATTTTTCGTTATTCAGGACAAAATATCTATTTTTGATTTTTACTTTTGTTAAAATACTTATTTACCATATTCCTTTAATTATACTTTTATGAAAAAATTAATTTGGGTGCTGGCGATGTTGCCATTTTTGTTCACCTCTTGTGCGAGCAAGAAAAAGATGACAGAATTGCAATCACGTTTAACAGAATTACAAGCGAGCAGTGAACAATCCGTTGCACGCGCAAAATCAGATTTAGCAGATTGTCAATCGTTGACGGCTAGTTTACAAGGTGAGGTGAAAAAGCGTGATGCCGATTTGGACGCGAAAAATAGCCAGTTGAAATCCTTGCAAGAGCAGTTGGATTACATGAAGAAGACAAATACCAACTTGTTGGATCGTTTATCAGATTTGTCTGTAATCAATAAATCAGGTGCTGAAAGTATTCGTAAATCATTGGATGCGTTAAACGAGCAAGGTAAGTATATCAAGGATTTGAATTCATCTATTCAAAAGAAAGATTCAGTGAATTTGTCTTTAGTGATGAATTTGAAGCGTTCTTTGGCTGATGTGAATGATGAAGATGTATCGATTGAAGTGAAGAAAGGGGTTGTGTATATCTCAATTTCAGATAAGTTGATGTTTGCTTCTGGTTCTGCGACTGTTAGCTCTAAAGCAGAAGCTGTGTTAGCAAAGGTTGCTAAAGTGGTTAACGATCACAAAGGCTTAGATATTCTGGTTGAGGGTCATACAGATGCTGTGCCGATTTCTACTCCTGAGTTTAAAGATAACTGGGATTTAAGTGCAATGCGTGCGACTTCGGTTGTTCGTTTGTTGCAAACGAAATTTGGCGTTGATCCTACGCGTATGACTGCCGGTGGACGTGGAGAGTTTGAACCACAATCTGGAAATAACAGCCGTGCGGGTCGTAAGCAAAACCGTCGTACGGAGATTATCGTTACACCGAAGTTGGATCAATTCTTTGAATTGCTTTCGGCACCATCAGGTAAATAATCAATTTGAATTTACAAAAAAGGGCTTCCAAATCGGAAGCCCTTTTTTTATATGCTTTTTTTGATGATATCTCGCTTTCTTCTCGAAACGGGTAGTTGATTCCCATTTCTTAGTTCAATCATGTTTGTTTCATTGATTCCTTTCTCTGAAAGGTGCGCCTGATTAACTAAGTAAGATTTGTGAATTCGTAAAAAGGGGTGCAATCTTAATTGGGATTCAAATTTTTTCAATGTTTTCGCCATTGTAATGGGTTTGGCGTCTTTGATGTAAATAATACTATAATTGCTTTTCCCTTCGATATATAGGACATCTGCAATTGGGCAATTTTGTAATCCTGGTAGCTTAAGAGTCGTTTTCATTGCATTGAGTAATCCGTTCAATGCAAACCTATAAAATCAAAGGGCCTTCGTAAAGAAAGAATTATTAAGTGGTCAAGTTATTTTTAGAGGATATAAAAAAAGGTCTTCGGATGAAGACCTTTTACTCTGTAGCGGGGGCCAGACTCGAACTGACGTCCGTCAGCTGACGGATATGAGCCCTTCTGATTAATTACAATAATGTTCTTAAAAACATTCTTCCTCTGCTTGATTTTAGTTGCTTTTCCCTTTTAAGTGCTTCCGTTATATTATCATAAAACTCAACATGAATGACCATCCAAGGCCTATATCTGACTGTGTATCCTTTTTTTGCTAGTGAATTATGCGAATGAAATCGGCTGATTAAATCTTGTGTACAACCAATATATAGTTTATCATGCGCAGATGACTACAGGGCATAAGTAACAAACATGGTAAGGTTTGTTTTTAGAAATGAAAAAAGACAAGCGTTTCGGCTTGTCTTTTACTCTGTAGCGGGGGCCAGACTCGAACTGACGACCTTTGGGTTATGAGCCCAACGAGCTACCAACTGCTCCACCCCGCGATATATTGGAGTGCAAATATGCAGGGTTTTTTCGTGAAAAACAAGTATCTTTGTGAAATATTCAATTCGCATCCCAATCGGGCAACTTATTTTTTGACATGGCCCAGCAGCACAAAGCAGGTTTTATCAGTATAATTGGCAAACCCAATGTTGGGAAGAGTACCTTAATGAATGCCTTAGTAGGGGAGCGCTTGTCGATCGTTAGTTCGAAGGCCCAAACTACACGTCATCGTATTTTGGGGATGCTCAATGGCGAATATGAGGGAGATGAGTATCAAATCATCTATTCGGATACCCCTGGCGTGTTAATGCCAAAATATGAGTTGCATAAGTCGATGATGGCTTTTGTGAAGAATTCATTGGAAGATGCCGATGTGGTTTTATATGTAACGGATGTATTTGATACCTACGAGGATTTGGAATTTCTAACTAATTGGAAAGACCATACCACGACACCGATAGTCGTTTTATTGAATAAGATTGATTTAGTCACAGAGGAGAAGTTGCAGGCGTGTATGGAATATTGGCAAGGAATTTTTCCAGGTAAGCCTATTCTGCCAATTTCTGCACAGGAGCATGTTCATTTGGATCAAATTTTTAAACATATTGTTGAGAATTTGCCTGTACATCCTCCGTTTTTCGATAAAGACGAGTTAACTGATAAGTCGGAGCGATTTTTTGCTGCCGAAATTATTCGAGAAAAGATATTTTTGAATTATAAAAAGGAGATTCCTTACTCCTGTGAAGTGGTTGTTACCTCATTTAAAGATGAGCCAACGATTTTGCGAATTGCCTCTGAGATTTATGTAGAACGTGTTTCGCAACGGGCTATTTTAATCGGACATAAAGGAGAAAGTATTAAGAAGGTTGGCATTCAGGCACGTGCTGATTTAGAGGCCTTCTTTGGTAAAAAAGTTTTTTTAGAGCAATTTGTGAAGGTAGAGCCAGATTGGCGTGCAAAAGCAGATAAATTGCGATCATTCGGGTATTCGCCCGATTAATTTTTAAGACAAATGTCAAATATTGTAGCCATTGTAGGCCGCCCCAATGTGGGTAAATCAACGTTGTTCAACCGTTTAATTGAACAGAAAAAAGCCATTATGGATAATATGTCGGGCGTTACGCGCGATCGCCATTATGGATATGGTCAATGGACGGGTAAATTCTTCTCTGTGATTGATACAGGAGGTTACGTTCATGGGTCGGAAGATATTTTTGAAGGAGCTATTCGTGAGCAAGTTGAACTAGCTATTGAAGAATCTGCCGTTCTTTTATTTGTTGTGGATTGTACAACGGGATTAACGGATTTAGATAAGGATTTTGCCAATATTTTACGCCGTTCTAAAAAGCCCGTTATTTTGGTGGCAAACAAGGCTGATACGAATGAGAAGGCAATGGCAGCTGCTGAGTTTTATGAGTTAGGACTTGGTGAGCCTTTCCCAATTGCCGCAGAGAGTGGTAGTGGAACAGGGGATATGTTGGATGAAATGATTTCGCATTTTAAAGATGAGGGAGTTGAGAATCCAGAGGCAGGTGTTCCCCGCGTCGCAATATTAGGCCGACCGAATGTTGGTAAATCTTCATTCTTAAACGCCTTGTTGGGACGCGATCGCTCGATCGTTACAGATATGGCAGGAACGACGCGTGATGCTATTCAAAATCGATATACACTGTACGGAAAGGATTTTATCATTACAGATACCGCGGGTATTCGAAGAAAGGCTCGAATAGATGATAACATTGAGTACTATTCAGTGTTGCGTTCGATCAAAGCTTTAGAGGAGTGTGATATTGCGATTATTTTGATTGATGCGACAACGATAGACCCTTTAACAGGTTTAGAGGCTCAGGATATGAATATTGTGAGCATGGCTGATAAAGCGAAGAAAGGCATCGTTTTAATGGTGAATAAGTGGGATTTGGTGGCTAAGGACACCAATACAGCTAATCAATTGGAGAAGGCAATTAAGGAGCGTATGGCTCCCTTAAACTACATGCCTGTGATATTTACCTCGGTGATGGAAAAGAAACGTATATTCCAGGTCCTTGAAATGATGTTGGAGGTATATGAGAATCGTTCACAAAAAATTTCTACATCTAAATTGAACGATGTGATGCTTGAAGTCATTCAAAATTACCCTCCTCCAGCATGGAAGGGAAAATATATCAAGATTAAGTATTGCACGCAGGTTTCTACTCCGTATCCTACGTTTATCTTCTTCTGTAATTTACCACAGTATATTAAGGAGAGTTACGAGCGTTATTTAGAAAATCAGATGCGCAAAAATTTCAAATTAGACGGGACGCCTATTTCTTTATTTTTCAGAAAGAAATAATTGGTTTATGGACGAAAGGCTAATGTATCCTAATTGGCCTTTCGCTCCAATTCCCCAAATAACATCACCCACTTGAATGATATTATGATAGTGGGAATCCCCAAGACGCTTCCAGCTTTTTGTTTTCTCATGGTAGGCCGCACTTTGACTTGGTCCACTCACAATCCAGTACGGTTTCGCCCAAATAACTTTTTCCATATAGAATTTTGGGGTATTATCCATCGGTGTCCAATGCATACCGCCATCTTGGCTCATTAAAATTGGAATGGATGATTCATTTAATTTCCGATAATCTCCACCCACAGCCCATAGTGTTTTCTTATTTTTTGCTCCGATGGAAAAGTATCCTTTTGCCTCACCTGCGTTTACCTTTAAAGGAATGGATGTCCACGAGTCTCTATCTATGTTGTATTGGTATATTTTCACGCTGTCGGCACCTCCACCAATTAAGTGTATTTTATTTCCTAATTGAATCATACTGGAGCCACTTGCCGCGAAAAATGCCTCCTTGGTTTGTAGTAAGGGAGATTTAGTAGGGTTGATAGGGATCGCATAATCTTTCGATAAACCAAACAAGGCAAGTCTTTGCTCAATAGGATCTGCAAGCAGCCATGCTTTTTTGTTTTTGCTATCCCATTGCAAGCAATCAAAAAAATAGCCGCCTGCTGTATTGTTTAATCGGAGTGTCCAATTCTTTCCTCCATCATTTGATGCATAGATGCGCGCTTTCCCTTCCTCCGATGGACCTGCGCTCATCAGCATGATTTCCTGTTCATTGACGATTGCTAAATCTCGGAAATCCAGGTTTTCGGCATTGGGAACTTGCGTGAATTCCCATGTTCTTCCTCCATCACGGGAATGCCCAAC